>JASBZJ010000055.1 GCA_029983495.1 Porphyromonas sp. | reverse complement strand
ATCAATTTCAAACTTGTGATTATTAATAATTAGTGGTGCTTCTAAAAGTTTTCGCTTACTACCCTTTACAACATTAGCAAAGGGAAAGTATACCGGAGGCATAATAGTAACCGCATCGTTAGGTAGCGAAAAGTAATCGATAAGTTTATATAAAGCAGCAACAACACCTGGGGTAAAGGCAATTTCGGTTTGTTTGGGGCGAAATCCATAACGGAGGTCGAACCAGTTTATGAGTGCATTGTAATAATTCTCGCTGGGGATGCTGTAACCCAATATTGGGTGTTCAAGTCGCTTTTTTATTGCATCGGTAATAAAGCTTGGCGTGGCAAAATCCATATCAGCAACCCACATCGGAATAATCTGTTCGTAGTCGCTTGTAATAGATCCATAGCCATCGTACTTTACGCTGTGTGTACCATTGCGATCGATTATATGGTCAAAGTTGTATTTGTTCATTATTTGTTTTATAGCTAGAGGAAAAATCTATCGGTGAAATAAAGTTGTGCCCGGCTTCGTTTTAAAGCGATAAATTAAAAACGACGTCGATGCGGAGAGCTTATTATGTTTGCTTGCTCGCCTTTAGCGGAAAAGTCGCCAAAGCGGTACACAAAGTGAACCATAAGGTATTGCCCCAACACATTTACACTACTTTCGCTAATGCTAAAAGCATTCGATGCATGGGTTATGCCAGTTTCGTTCCCTAAAATATCGTATAGCTTTATCCGTATGGTAGCACGTTTCCCTTCAAGGAAGTTGTATGCTATGGCCGCATTCCATAACCACTCATTCTTTTTAAATGCGTTGTTATACCCAATATTGCTTTGGTAGCTAACATCGCTTTCGAGGGTAAGCCCAAAGGGTAAGGAATAGTTACCATCGAAGCCAACTTTATAGTCCCATACATTTGTATTATTACTCAAAGCAATGGAATTATGGGTATAGTTGTAACTACCCATACCATTAAGGCGGAGGTATAAATCCCCTTTAACGTATGAAAGTGCTAGCCGTGGCATAAGACGAACGTTATGAGAGAGGTTTTTATCGTTTTTAATAAACCCTACATTGCGGAAGTACATCGATGCGGCACCAACATTTAGCGAAAAGAAGTTGCTGAATATTGGCATTGATAAATTCCAGAATGCACCAATATTGGCATTTCCGTTTACATTCTCGTATGTAATATGCCGAATACCAGTATTGGAATCGATGGATTGCCTTTGGGTAACGCTGTTTTGAATATAACTGAAGCGAAAGAACATATTAAAGGCAATTTTACTTTTGGAATTATAATGGCGAATAAAACCACGCATGCTGTGTGTAAAGCTTGGTTTCAGCTCAAGGTTACCCTCCTTAATTTCGAGCGGGTTCGAAGGGTCGGAAAAAGGCAACATAAAGTTTACACTAGGCATATCGCTCCAGCCGTAATACGATAGGCGGAACGATGTTTGTTTTGCCGGGTTATAATTCAGTCGTAGGCTTGGGGCGAAAAAGTAATTGGTTGTTTTGTAACTTCCCTCGGGTAGCCAAGGCGAAAGAGTATTCATAAACGTGGGGTTAAAACTAACGCCTAGCGTAATATCGTACTTTTTTTCGCGTTTTTGGACGTTAACAGCCGTTTGAAAGGTATTGAGCTTATTTGTAAAGTTGCCCGAAAACTGATCATTGGCTATAGTAAAAATACCCTCAGTATTGCCTTGGTAAAAGTTGTGATTGGTATTGCGTTGGCTATACGACCAACGAGCAACACCTTGTAAAAAGAAGTTATTCCCTAATGGTTCAACCCAACTTGTTCGTAGCATGGTTTCGATGTTACGATTATTATTGAGAAGTTTGTAAAGCGATACTTGTTGCTGGTTATCGTTGGTAAGTAAAAGGTCGTTTTGGGTAACATCCTCAGTTTGCCCTTGCGTGTAAAACGTTCGTAACCTAAAGCTTAGTATTCTACCCTGTTTTCCCCCAAGTTGATGGGCATAGTCGCCCGTGGCTCCTACTCGTAAGGAAGCGTTATTACCTGTACTTACTGTATTTGCTTGGTTTAGTAATGTAGTTTGTGCATTTTTTGTTACGCTATTATTCACAAAGTTACCATGCCCTTTACTCCAATTTAAGGTTGGTCGAATAACAATGTCGTTCTGTTTATTGGGTTTTATTTCGATTCGTGCTGATATGTTCGCATTGTGGCCAATGTTTTTTTCAGTTTCTTTACTAGTAGTTATAAGGTTGCCATCGGTATTAAGGAGCTGTTTGTTTTCGAGCTTTTCAATAAACTGATTCGTATACCCATAGCCTCCATTGCTTTGTAAATCAGTTTTGCCAAAATTCTGAGTAACATCAGCAGCAACGTTAACCGAAGTGGTTACCCCCTCGTTGGGGCGACCTCTACGCCGATTATTATTTTGTGCATCAAATTCACTAGCTCCACGGTTATTCGTATTGTTTGTTCCCGCTACAAAGGTTTGCCTGTTGCTACCAGTAAAGTTGTTTAGCACGCCATTTACTTCGAAACGGTTTTTGGTTCCATAACCAGCAAGGGCAGTTCCAAAAAGACCATTCTTATATTCTTCCTTAAAGCTGAGGTTAAGTACAGTTTCTTCCTGTCCATCGCTAAAGCCCGTAAGTTTGCTTTGGTCATTTTCGCGGTCGAGCATTTCCAACTTTTCAATTGCATTTGCGGGTAGGTTTTTGGTGGCCACCGAAGCATCTCCCACAAAAAATTCCTTACCATCAACCAAAAGCTTATCAATAATCCTGCCATTAATGGTAATTTTTCCGTTTTCGTCTACTTCAGCACCAGGTAATCTTTTTATAAGGTCTTCGAGCGTTGAGGTTTCGCTAGGGTTATAAGCCGAGGCGTTAAAAACGAGAGTATCGCCTTTTATTTGTACATCAGCCGCTTTAGCTCGAACAACAACCGAGTTTAGTAATTCGCTGTTGGGATGTATAACCAATTTACCTAAAGATTTATTGAGCGGTAAGTGAAGTTTTTTTTCGAGGGTTTTATAGCCAACATACGAAACCACAAGTTTGTGTTCACCTTTAGCATCGGTACGAAAAGCGAATTTACCATTTGTATCAGTTGTACTCCCCGTTAATAGTTTCCCTTTGGAATCAACCAACCTCACATTGGCTCCAATTAACGGCTCATCATCGTTATCAACAATGCGTCCAGTAATATTATTGTTTTGTGCTAGTGTAGTGTTATAAGCTGTAAGTAATACCAGAAAAGCATAACACCATGTGCGTTTGAGCAACCTATTCATTTTATTCTCTCGCAAAGTTTCCGTTAGTAGGACTATTTGCACAAAAAGTAGTTTAATAGTAATACTATCTATATCCTGCAATAGCTCTATAGATGATTATTAATATCGTTATGGTATTGTTAGGCTAGCTCGGTTGAGTAACATATGCCAAGGAGTTCCATTGTAATGACCACAATGGAACTCCTTGGCAGGTACTAGATGAGGGCATTTTACCACAATTCGTATTCGCCCATGTAATGTTGTAGAATGGTTGTTTTGTAAACAAAGTCGTATTTAGCACGTATTAGTTGCAGTTCGGCAGCAAAAGCTCTATTTTTAGCTTGCTCAAGTTCAAGCACTGTGCTACGCCCTGCCTCAAATGCATCTTGTGTTATACGAAGCGACTCCTGCGAGGTTCTTTGGCTTTCCTCGGCAAGATGATTTTTTTTTGAAGCGTTTTCGGCATTTGCACGTGCCGAGCGTATATCCTTTTGCAGGTTATCAATAACATTTATATAGTTCGCTTCAGCGCGAAGCTTTTGAATATTCGAGCGTTTTACTAACGAAGCTGTATTAAGAGCATCGAAGATGGGTATACTAAGCGATAGTCCAATAAAGTAGCGGTTATTATTATTGAATTGAGTTGCGAAGTTATAAGTACCGATGCGGTTCTCCCTATTGAACGGATAGAAGTAACTACTACCCCAACTTACATTTAGGCTAATTGTTGGTATATAACCTGTTAAAGCAACCTTGCGTTGTTGTTGGGCAATTTCGATATTTTGATTGGCTACAAGTACATCGCTCCTTTTAATAAGGGCAACCTTATAAACTTGTTCCTCGGAGTATACTTTTTCCGTAGCTATAGCTACTAACTTATCGATTTCGGGCGCAACAAGAGTAAACGATTCGGGGGTAGGCTGGCTAATATCGTGTGTTAAGGTAAGCCTACTTTGGTATAGGTCGTTGTAGCTATCAATGCGCGAAACCAGTTCATTTGCTAGCTGTGCTTCGAGGTCCAGTTGTTTACTTTTTGGCCATTTACCCGAGTTTACCATAGCCTTGGTGTATTCGAGGGTACTTTTGGTTTGCTCAACATTAGCATCGGCTAGGCGTACCATTTCTTCGAGCATAAGTACTTGGTAGAATTCACCAACAATTACAAGCGTGGCTTGGTCCTTAACGGCTTGGTAATTGTTATTTGTGGCTGCAAGTTGTTGTTTTGCAAGTTCTAAATCCTGTAAGCGTCGTAACCCACTAAAAATTGTATACGATGCGCTAACCTGAAACGAGGTAGAACTTGCTGATTCGTTACGAAGAACTTGAGTAGCATCTTCCGCACGACCAAAGCTGAACTCTTGTCCAATACCAGCACTTGCAGTAGGCAGAAAAGCATTTTTTGCAACATTTACTTGTAATGCAGCTTCTAAACTATCGGCTTGTGCAAGTTTTACGGAGGTATACTCCTTAACACCATTTTCAATGCATTGGCGTAAAGTGAGGTGCTTTACAGGAGCTGTTTGTTGAGCTAGCGCAGAAAGTGTTGGAAAGATGAGGGGGAGAATGAGAATGAGGGGGAATATTCTTTTCATATCACGTTTCCTTATTGTGATGTTTAGTACGAAATCGCTTTTAGTTTATCGCCTTCCTTAAGGCCTTTTTTTACTTCTACTTTTACACCGTCCGAAATTCCTAATTCAACCTCTGTTTTTTTTGTTTTTAAGGGTTTTTCGCTTGTTACAAGTTCAACATAACTTTTGCCGTTATCGGTAGTAATACAACTTTCGGGTATGGCTAATACGTGGTATGCTCCTTCAAGAACAACTTCGGCATTAGCACTGTAGCCGGCACGTATTCCACTGTTTTCAGGAACAGTAACCGCAGCACGCACTTCAAACGAAAGTGTTCCCTCCTTTTTTTGTCCTTTAGGTGCAATGAACTCAATTTTTGCATCGAAGGTTTTCTCTCCCATGGCACCGATTTTAACAATAACGGGCATCTGCTCCTTAAGTTTACCCACAACAGTTTCGTCGGCTTCGCCTGTAAATAATATATCTTTCATGTCGGCTACCGAGGCTATTGTGGTGCCATCGTTAAACGTATTTGCTTGTATTACCGAAGTTCCCACTTTTACGGGTATATCTAGTATCATACCGCTAATGGTGCTTCGAACAAGTGTTGTACTTGTGCTTCGTGTACGCGACGAAATACCCGTGTTAACAATGTCGCGAGCTTCGCGACTATTTTCGAGGTTTTCCTTTGTTGAAAAATAATTTGCCGAGCTATTTTCGAACTCTTCCTTCGATACTACTCCTTTTTCGTACAAATCTTTATCGCGAAGGTAAAGTTCTTCGGCCTTTTTAAAGGCTATTTCGTTTAGTTTTACTTGCGAGTCGGCTGAGCTACTTTGCATCATGTCGGGAACAACTTCTATTCGAGCAATAACGTCGCCTTGTTTTACTATATCGCCTGGCTGATGGTTTATTTCGGCAATTATGCCCGAAAGTTGAGGCTTAAGCAAAATTTCATCGCGAGGGGCAATACTACCTGTAAGTACCGATCGAGCCTCTAAGGTATCTACTAGTTGTGCCGTTTCGATGTTGGTTTGTTCTCTTTGGGGGCGATTTTTCAATGCCAGTATAACAAATACTGCTATTACGGCAATGCCTATTAGGCTCCAAACTACTATTTTCAATACTTTTTTCATAGCGTAGGATGTCGTTACGGGTATGTGGTTATTGTTATTATTCTTCCTGTAATGCTTTTATGGTATCAATGCGTAAGGCGCGGTTTGCAGGCAACAGACCCGAAACTATACCAGCAATTGCAATTATTACTATAATACCCAATAGCAAAGGTATGGGCAACAAGGGGTGAACCATAAGTTGGCTATTGGCGGGCAAGGCTAAATCGGTTAAAAGCATTAACCCTATACCGAGCGATGTACCCAAAATACCAGCGGAAAAGGTTATAACAAACGACTCTAACATAATTTGTTGCAAAATATTTTCGCGCTTTGCTCCTAAGGCTCGCCTTACACCTATTTCGCGATTCCGTTCAGCAATTGAAACTAACATTATATTGCTAACACCAACAATACCCGAAATAAGTGTTCCTATACCCACAATCCAAATAAACCAACTTAAGCCATTCGATAGCATGCTTACGATGCGGACAAAAGTTGAAATATTGATTCCAAAAATGGCCCCATCATCATCGGGATGAACATATGTTCGTTCCTTAAAAAAGCTAACGAGGTTATTTAAGAATACCTCGGGTTGGGGTACATCTTTTCGGAACTCAATTACTAAGGCACTGGGGTTATTGTTCGATGAATAGGCCGAGGTCATTACCGAAAGTGGAATAATAACATCGTTAACCACATTCCCAAACAGCGAAAACTGTTCGCTCCGTGCTTTTATTAGTCCAACCACTGTAAACGAAGCATTCTTTATGCGTATAAGTTGCCCTATGGGGTCGGTATCGGGGAATAGTTTCTTGGCGAGGTTCACACCTATCATACAGTTATGGCGTTGTTTCCCCTCGTCAGTAGCGTTAATCATACGCCCTTTTACCAATACTATTTTATACGATTCAAAGTAGTGTTGGGAGGTGGCATATAACGAATTAATATCGCCTACAGCGTAATTACTTTCGGCTTTTATTTTTCCGCCAGAACTACTTGGTTGTTTAATATAATGTATACCTATAATTTCAGGAAATTTATTTTGTACGGCAGTAAGGTCGTTCATGGTTATTTGCACGGCACGCCATTTGGGGTAACCTTTATAGGGTACCGTAGTTACGCCAGGGGCGATAATTGCCATATCCCCATTGGTCGATAGCGAGGAGAAAAAGTTTGCTTGACTATTTTTGAACCCTTGCCCTAACGAAAGAAGAACAACTAGCAGAAAAAGCCCCCAAAATATTCCCATAGCCGTGGTTATGGTTCGCTTTCGATTGCTTTTTATGGTATGGAGTACTTCGCTCCAGGTATTGCGGTCGAATATTAGTAGCATATCGTTGATGTTTTTACTGTTCCCTCATGGCCTCGATAGCAGGTATCGATACCGCTTTACGAGCGGGCTTATAACCTGCTAATAACCCGGCTATGGCCATTACAACAACGGCAACTAAGCCAATTCCTACCGAAATGGTTATTTCGCCAAGCATGTGCATTTTATTACCAAAGAACTCGAATTCCCCCACATGGAAAACAGTTACGAGGTAATCGAGTAGAAGCAAAAGCACTACACCTATAAAGAGTCCTATTAGCCCCGAAAGTATTGTAATAATAACCGATTCGCCAAGAATCATGCCAATGATATGCTTCGAACGAGCCCCAAGTGCCTTGCGAATACCAATTTCGCGCTGGCGTTCGCTTACGGTAACTAACATAATATTGCTTACTCCAACGATGCCAATAGAAAGTATGCTTATCCCCACAAGCCAAAGGAACATATTCATTCCCATGAAAAAGTTGTTCAACGAGGTTGTTCCTTCGAGTCCCCACTTGTTAATGTAAACGGCACTTTCGTCGGTAGGGTCGAATTTCATTCGTCGCGATAAAGCTTGGCGAATAGCAACTTCGAGTGATTCGAGTTCGCTAATATTTTTAGGAACAGTTTTTAGTACTAGGTTAAGTTCGTCAACCCGTGCTGATAAATAGGGAAACTTGAGTTCCTGCTCACGAAACGGGGCATAAATAATTGCCGTATTGTCATTCTTGTTCTCTACGCGGTATATGCCAACAACCGTCCCATATGTACCATCCAGCTCAATACGTTTACCCACAGCCGACTCATTTTTGCCGAATAGCGATTGGGCTACAGTTTCGGGCAATAGGTAGTGGTGACGGGCATTTATGTTATCCTCTTGGCTTAGCGCGCGCCCCTCCTTAATATTTATAGGTATACTCCGCCCTAATAGCGAAGGTTCAATGCCAATAATCTTTGTAAAATCGGTGTAATACTTTGCTCCATAACGCAGTGTGCCACTTGTGTAGTAGTTTGAGGTTTTGTATACTTCCTTAACTTGCGGTATTGCCTGTTTAATTATAGCAATATCGTAGTTATCGAAGTACAATGTTCTGCCTTTTTCGTAGCCAGCATAAGGTTTTGTGGTTCGCCAACTATAGCAACGAATATCCGCTTGGCTATAGCTACCAGTTGTTTCCTCCATGCCGTTACGAAACCCAGTTCCAACCCCAAGTAAAAATATCAGTAGCAACACACCCCACCCTACAGCAAAGCTTGTTAGCGCAGTGCGTAGCTTGTGCCTTTTTAAGTGGTCGAATATTTCTTGTAGTGCATTGCCCATATCTCTAAGCATACTTGTAGTGTATGTTTATAAATGGTCAACAATTAAGCCATCCTTAATATATATCGTTCGATGGCAGGCTTCTGCAACAGCTTCCTCGTGGGTAATAACCAGTATGGTTTTCCCTTTACGGTTAACTTGTTGCAACAGTTCCATAACTTCAATAGTTGTTTTACTATCCAACGCTCCTGTAGGTTCGTCAGCAAGAATAAACTCGGGGTCGTTAGCTAACGAACGAGCTATTGCTACACGTTGCTTTTGCCCGCCCGATAGTTCGCTGGGCAAGTGATGGCTCCAAGCTGCTAAACCCACCAAATCCAAAAGCTCTAACGCACGTTTGTTCCGTTCTCGCCTAGCTACCCCTGCATAAAACATGGGCAAGGCAATGTTTTCGACGGCTGTTTTGTAGGCAATTAGGTTGAAGCTTTGGAATACAAAGCCCAGTTCGCGGTTCCTAAAGTTCGAGGCCTGATCCTCCTTAAGGTCTTTCATCGATTTACCTTTGAATAAGTAATCGCCTTCGTCAAAGCGATCCAGCATGCCTAGAATATTTAATAGTGTACTTTTCCCCGAGCCTGAAGCTCCCATTAGAGCAACCATTTCGCCTTGGTTTACCGAAAGATTAATACCCTTAAGTACGTGTAGTGGCTGTACCCCTGGGTATGTTTTGTGTAGTTCCTTTATTTCTAAAAAGGGTACAGAACAATCATCCACGTTATTAGTGGAAAGGGAATAATCTTTCATGGTCTTCACTCTAGTCGTTCTTAAACCTATTGCTAAATGAGCGTTACCTTAGTCCATTTTGTTAGCAACAGTTTCCGTTATATTCATTGCGAAGGTATGAAAATAAAGCGAAAGTACTTGCATGTTTAACCGCAAGAATTGCGCAGTTGAGCAACAGTTATACCCTATTTTTTTTATGGCTATCAAAAAACAGTGAGGATTAAAACCTACTTTTTTGTTTCCTCTTCGCGTTTTACAACTTCATCCATAAGTTGTAGGCATGTTTGCACAAAGCCTTTACCATCTTTGAGTTTTAAAAAGTCGGTGCCTGTACCGGTTTTTACTTTAACTTCCCTGGTGTGTGGCAAATAGGTTACTTCGAATAGTCGCTCGAGGGGAGTAACAACATGTTCTTTGCCTGTAATTATACTACCTGCACAAAGCAATAGGTTTTGTTCATCGAAGTAAAAATAGCTATCCCGCTTTATAATTTGCCAAATGGTGATGGCGTAGGCGAATATAGGAAACAGTAAGATACTCCATAATGGGGCAGGGTTAGGAAAAGTACTCCACCAATAAATTAGTAAGCCAAAGGCTATAGCTAGCAAAACTAATGTTACTATGAACGAGGTTTTGTTGGGGTTATAACCTCTTCGATAAAAGCGTTTACTAAGTTGAGCTTGTTGCATGGTAGTATGTATTGCAGAATAAAAAAAGGAACTCCATAGTGTTACGAAGTTCCCTACTTTACTCATATGAAAAATCAAACAATCTGCGCTCCCTCTTGGACTTGAACCAAGGACCCTCTGATTAACAGTCAGATGCTCTAACCAGCTGAGCTAAGGAAGCAATCTCTAATTGCGAATGCAAAGGTAGGAACTATTTTGGAAACTACAAAATATTTCGGCAGATATTTTTCTGTTTTTTTCGCTAAATAGTCTTATAGTCAGTATGTTCTGTGTGTGAATTATTTTTAGTGGTACGTAAAGTTCGGGTCGGTTGGGTATATATTCCCTTACTCATTCGGTTCATTTATGTTTTTGTTCGTTATGATTCGGCGGGAAATTTTCCG
>JASBZJ010000054.1 GCA_029983495.1 Porphyromonas sp. | reverse complement strand
CCCGATTCGGTTGATATAGATATAACTGTTACCGCTCGTGCCAAAGACTACTCTGTAACCGTTGATGGGAAAATTTTCCTTATGCCTATTGAATCAGCATTATCGATAAAACTATCGGGCAAAAGAGTTCGTATAGTAAGATTGCGAAAAAGGTCGTTTGCCGAAGTTGTACGTTCAAAGCTACTTTGGGGAGAATCTGTTCGAGAAAATTAAACGAAATACCCCTCTAAAAGGACTCTCTTTCTTCAGTTGCTAACGGAGGCATTGCAAAGGACTTTATACAATAAGAGGGTGCGCTAGTAAAAACTAACCCACCCTCGGTATTTTGTACCCACGAAGGGAACTAAAGCTCGATTGATTAACGAACTATATTGGTTGTAATGTTACCCGTAGCTGTTTTAAGAACTACAACATAATTACCTTCAGCAAGTTCAGACAACGACACTTGTGCTGAGGGGTTAATAACCCTTTTAACCTCCGTTCCATTAAGGCTATAAACAATAAGCTCGCTCACTAAGTTTGCGTTTTCAATGTTTATTATTCCATCGCTAGCTAGCTTTGTGGGGAAAACTGCAACGATTTTACCAGCGTCGATATTATTTATGCTTAGTTGGCTTGGATCCTCTACATCGTAAACGACTTCAGCCTCATAGGTATCGGTTTTCTTAATATCTGCACTTCGATAGGTGGCAAAGTAGCCATTATAATAATCCTTGCCATTATTCGAAAGTGTTATAAGCTTACCATTACGGAACATGCGATATCCAAGGATTTTTGGTAATGGTACTGCAATATTAGTCTTTGCAACCATATTTACGTTTGGTGCATTCACGTCAGAAGGCTGACCACTAGTAGTAATAATTGGGCGAATTGCGGGGTAACCAAGAAGATCAACCTTAAGACCAATCGAATTAATTGTTGCGCCAGAATAGTATATTGAATTATCCATGCCTATTGCTACACCATAGTGAGTGTGGCTACGATCTGTTTCATTAGCTGGATAAACCATTATACCTGCCGAACTGCCTGTTTTTGATTTTGCGTTATCTAATACAAAAGCAACAATGAGCTCCTGTGTTGGATCAATTTTAAAGGGTCGGTTAAGTTTAACTTCAATAAATTCACCTGGCTTCCAGTCCTTAGGAACTTCAAAATCAACTTTCGCCGATTTTTCGTTACTACCGTATACCTCAATCGAGTATTTTTCGCCTACTGCTGGCCTTGCTGCAGGTATTACCCGAACCGAATTAACGTAATATAGTGTTGTTGTAGCCATCTTATTATTTTCCTTATCAATAACGGGGTCGATAAGTTGGCTAATGTTGAACCTGCTACCTATTTTTACACGTTTTGCGGCAACCCAATGTCCAGTATAATCGTAAACTAGGAGGTGTGGAATCTTCATCTGCTTAAGCTCAAGCTTGCCTCCGTTCTTTTCGGGGTAGCCAAATACCGATATTTCCTGCATGTTTGATGCGGGTTTCCAGTCCAATTGAACCTCTCCGTTTTCAGAGCCAGTTCCCTCCTTATTAACTTTTGAATTTACTGGAATTCGCATAACTAATGGAGCAAGGGCAACACCATTGCCTACCATTTCACTATCAGTATAAGTATAAGGTTTATTACCGTTGTATTTATCACCATTTATGGGAGTGCTCTCAAAACTATAGCGCACAACAACACCATAAAAGACAGCATTCTCGCCACTTGCATTAGCAGTGGCTTCCTTAAACGATTCGGTAAAAGTTGTTGTATTAGCATCGAATTCTTTTAGGAATTCGCCATTTCGATAGAGTTGATAGGTAAGCTTCCAATGTGAAGGGTATGTATTTCGCTTTATATCCTCCCACGAAACTTTAATTTCGTTTTTCTTGAAATTGGGAACAACGCTTAGGTATTTAATAGGTTCAACAGTTCGCGCATTTTCGGTACGCCATGTTCCATTTAACGTCATAGCTGTTCCATTTCCACTAGGGTCGAGGAACGATTTCATGGCGGCTTTTACATTCGTAGCAGGATCCGTTACACTAGCGTATTTATCCCAGTGAGCAAAAAGGCGACCATAAAGCTGTGTCCCTTCGTTACATGACATTCCATCGCTACCTCCCGAAAGAGTTCCTACAAGTTTGTGGTCGGCATTCCATAAACCAGAACCCGATGAACCACCAAAAGTATCGCCCTTAGTAAAACGGAAATAGAAGTGGTCGTTTTCACCACCTTTTATTGTCTCGTTTTTATCACCTCTGCTACTCCATGTCGATGTTGTTACAGGGGCATTGCTAACTGGTTTGTAATAGCTTATTTTCATAGCATCGCCACCGGGGTGATGTAAACCGACTAACTTATTGGGAAGCGTAGATGAATGATCCCAACCTGAATAATACACACGGTAACTTTCGGGAATCATATCTTTAATGCGAAGAAGTAAACCATCGCTTCGCTTACTTATTGAACTATATGCCATGGGGGTACAACCCACCATAGTTTTATAAGTTCCCATAGAAGTGGATGCGTTACTACAACCTGATTTGATGTAGTGGAAAGCAAAAACAAAGCGGTCGAAGTTATTATTTGTAGGTAGGGCTTCGTGTGTACCGATGCAGTGCCCTGCTGTAATAATGTATGGGGTAAAGTCCTGGTTAGTGTTATTCAGCAATGTACCAGAGCAGTAGCCACCATAGTTACCCGATGAAATAAAAATCTGTACTACGCTAGCTTTTTCGGCGTACCATTCATCTCCATCGGGACAGTTTGCGTTAACTGTACACATTGGGCGTTTTGCCATGTTTTCGTTTTCGCTAGGGTCGTATTCGCGAAGCTTATTATTATAAGCATCATTCTTAGCCATAGCTATACCATTTGCAATACTTTCGTTGAATACATATTGTACCCCATCAATTTTAATTGATGGCAATTGTTCATTAGCGAGGGGTGAACATACATATTCCATTACAAGCTCCGAGCCCGGAAGAATTTCGGTTGCAAAAGCTTCATGGCGAGGATGTGTTTCGTGCGTATAGGCACCCAATACAAAATCGTGGTTTGGGGTGTAAATAAAAAGCTGTCCACCACCGGCCGGGATAAAGAAATCCTTATAATAAAGACTTATTGCTTTAGCACTGTTATTAGTAAATACTTTCAAGCGGTAAATTACAGTACCATTTGCAAGTTGCTGGCGTGTTGCGCTTTTTGCAAAGTCAACATCTAAAGGGATAATACCCCCAATGATTAAGGGTTTCGTAGCCATTTCCCCTCCGTTCCATTCGTTCTGAGCCTTAAGGTCATCGGGGTTGAAGTTTAGCTTAGCATAAGCTGAGGCAATATTTGCTGCACTCGCTGAGCGGAGGGAACCATTGCTTTCCTCGAAGGATGCAGGTTGCCCACCAAACGATATCTGAGCATTTGCTGTATAACCTGTGGCTAAAACGCATACGGCTGTAGCAACAAATGCTTGCAAGCAGATTTGTTTTACTTTCATTTTATGATTGTTCTTATTCTTGGTTTTAAATTCAAGTTTCATTATCAGCTTTCGGCTATTTTCTCGTTACACACAGTACTAGCCGAGGTAAAGTACGTTTCGCATAAAAAATTAGGGGAATAATAAATCCGAAAGTCTACCATCTGGCACTTCGCAAATACTACACTACTTCAAGCCAACCTCTGGTCATCGGTTGTAGAGTGCTGTTTCTTGGTTATAATAGCATTGCTCTTTTTTAGTTCCTTTCTTTCGCTCGGGGTAATTTTACCATTAACTCTTCACTATAACGAGTTCTTTGTAGGATCATACTCTTCTGTCTCAACAAAGATAAGGTTTTTACCTTAAAAAACGAGTTCTTCCCAACGAGAACTTCGTTTTTTTACAAACATGCCCCTCATTTTATCTTTTCTGCGTTACCATTTCACATGGGAATAAAACCCATATTCAGATCGGAAGTATTTTCGACGTTTTACAACGACGAGAAGATAAGAGGTAACAAACAAGAAGAGATTCTTACTCAGCATGAGTAAAAATCCCTCTCAACAATACACCATAAAACTACAATGTGATAGAAACACATTGCAAAGGTAACAACATATCTAAATCAAACAAACTAATTTAGCCAGTTATGAGGCTATGGCTCTATAAAGAACATTTATAAACTCGGTAGCTATTGCTGTAGAAATAAACCCAACGAACGATACAAAGGTTACCCGAAAAGGGCGTATTGAGTAATACGTAAGTTAAGTATTACAGTACGTATCTAAAGCCAAAGCTAAATAGTTCATTAACTTGTAGTAGCGTAGGGTTTTTATCGGTTCGGGGTACAGCATCATCGAACCGAGTAAGAACATTGAGGCGCGTGGAAAAGAAGCGCGAAATAGCCATATCTAAACTATTATCCCACTCAACTTCAACTCGATGATAGCTCGTATTGTAGTATAGCCTACTTTGCCACGAAATAGTAGGAGTTATATCAAAAACACTCTCAATCCGTAGTGTACTGCCAAATGCATGGTAAAAATTTTTCCCTGTAGCAAAGCCGTGACGGGTAAGGTCTATTCCTTGAGTTTTGTAGCTATACCGAAAGTCGTAAGCAAAGGGGGATAATATTACCGAAAGCTTCAGTTTGCGACCATAGTAATTTTTCGAATTCCACTCGTAGAGGTATTTCATCCCTAAACCAATATTTACGTTCACAGGGCTAAATAATGCTGATAGCACCTCGCGCTTATTTTCTTCACGGCGAGTAAACAGCGACGTTTTTACTTCACCATCGAGGGTATAAAACAAATTTTCGAAAGCAACAATCCCAAAGTTGCTATGCAACCGAAGGAGGTCATCAGCTATTCTGAATTTGCTTATTGTATCAGCCTCGCTGGTATAAGCACTAAGGCGCCATTCTAGCTCGTTTGCCCAAGCAATTCTATTCTTGCTATAAGTGGCACTAATATACTGCCTATTGTAAAGGTTCAAGTTGCTACCGCCCCCTTTATGCCAATTCTTCGAAACATAGTTTTGCGAAAACTGAACATGGCTTTCTAAACCGAACTTCCAATACTTTCGTTCGAGCGTAAACTCGGGCAATATGCTATTAGCTGTTGGTATAACATTTAATTCCTCGGAAGGTAAATAATAATCCTCTGCTTCAACTAATTTATTACCAATTCGAGCATTTGCAAGCTCAGTAGGCGAATCGGGGAACAAGGTTGGATTATCAAGCGCAACTTTTTCGAGTGTATAATCATCGAGCCTTCGACCTAAAATGAATTGTTTTACAGCAATAGGCTCGATACGCATATTCGCCGAAGTATTAATTTGCCATGGTGCTAGTATATCATTATCGAGTAGCTTGATTTGCTTTTTATAAGGTACAGGTCTCGCATAGCGCAACACATTTATAATGCGTGGTAATGTGGTACGGTAATAGGGGTTTGGAGCAACATCACTTTCAGGATTAGCTAACTGGGCTAAACGAGGTGATGAAGGCAAGGGATCGATAAAAAGGGTATCTCGATACTGAGCAAAGCTGACTGTAACTGTTGCTACAAAAAGAAGGATCAGGGATAAGTACTTAAACACTTTGTGCATAAAACCTACAAAAATAAGAACCCAACAAACTAAATAGTAATTCTTATACTACCCGTTTACAAAAGTACTTTTAGCAAAATACTGTGGTTGTTGCGCATAAATAAATAGCACAGACCCATTTTTTATCGTATCAATTATGGGCCGAGCCATCTTTTCAGGAACAGCAGGGCACCCCCAACTACGCCCCAATCGGTTACCATTACGGCACACCTCAGGGTTAGCGTACTTTGCACCATGTATAACAATTGCACGAGCTAAGGCTTGGTCGTTAATGCCTTTTTCTAAGCCACGTAACCTTAAGGAGTAACCATTTCCCCCCATATAGGTACCCTCAGTTAAATAAAACCCAAGTGAACTTTTATGGGACCCATTTTTGTTGGAAAAGTCAGTAGCCATAAGCGAACCACTACCTTGTCCATGCGCACAAAGGCTTTTGAACAGAACCTTACCTTTATTCATATCAATAACAAATAGGCGTTCCTTATTACTAGGTAGCGAAAAATCCACTAAGGTTAGTAAGCTATTCTTCTTGTTTTTTATCTTTGTATATCCCTTGTAGGCATTTTCAAAAGCTTCCTTACACAAGGTAACCTCTTGGCTTAGTTTGCTGTACAGATCATCACATGGCGAGGTTTGCTTAACCGTTTCGGCACAAGGTTGGTTATTACTTGCGCCACTGGAGGTGGGGTATGGTACTCCTTGCACCGCTACGAGCATAGCAATAGCCAGTAGCGGTGTAGAGAAGTAAGTAAAAAAAGTGTTCATGTTGTCGTTTGGGTAAATCAGTGATTAGTTCTTTGTTTTGGAAAGTTACTTTGCGTACCTCTCACGCAAAATAGCGATCATATCTTGGCTCATCGAATCGAGGTCGAACTTGGGTTTCCACCCCCATTCCTCACGAGCGCAAGTATCATCAAGCGAGTTTGGCCAAGATTCTGCAATAGCTTGACGAACAGAATCGATATCATACGTCATTTCGAACGACGGAATAATCTTTTTTATTGCAGCAGCAATATGTTCAGGGGCAAAACTCATCGATGCAATATTAAACGAATTACGATGTATAAGTTTTGAAGGATCGGCTTCCATAAGTTCAACGCAAGCACGTAAAGCATCGGGCATATACATCATATCCATGTAAGTACCTTGCTTAATAGGGCAAACAAATTTACCGTCTTTTACAGCCGAATAATAAATATCAACAGCATAATCGGTTGTTCCACCGCCTGGAAGAGTAACGTTCGATATCAAACCAGGGAAGCGTACCGAGCGCGTATCAACTCCAAAGCGTCTAAAGTAGTAATCGCCAAGCAACTCACCAGCAACTTTAGTTACTCCGTACATCGTTTTAGGACGTTGAATAGTATCCTGTGGTGTTTTATCCTTTGGAGTATCGTCGCCAAATGCACCAATGGAACTAGGTGTAAATACTGCACAAGCATTTTCGCGAGCCACCTCAAGCACATTGAATAAACCGCCTAAACCAATATGCCAAGCAAGTTGGGGCTTTTGTTCTGCAACAAAGCTAAGTAAGGCAGCCAAATTATATATCGCATCAATATGGTATTGCTTTACTACCTCGGCAATACGTTTTGCATCGGTAATATCAACAATTTCGCTTGGACCACTTTCGGCAAGCACACCTTTAGGAGGAGCCGCAGGTATATACCCAGCAACAACAGTAGGATACAACTCGCGCAGTTTCATTGTTAGTTCCGAGCCAATTTGACCCGTCGCACCAATAACCAGAATGTTTTTCATTTTCTTCTTGGATACTAAATATTGGATATAATAGTTTACACTAGT
Source organism: Porphyromonas sp. (assembly GCA_029983495.1). Classification (GTDB taxonomy): domain Bacteria; phylum Bacteroidota; class Bacteroidia; order Bacteroidales; family Porphyromonadaceae; genus Porphyromonas. The sequence goes on along the minus strand of JASBZJ010000054.1, from coordinate 2,979 downwards.
TTTTGTATAGGAGCAAGCGAAAGCATATGCTTAGGTACAGCATTTCGTATGGTTTCAGCAAGTTGCTTAAGTAAAGCAAAGCGAACATAATCCTTATGCCACACCAAGTAAATTGCACGTGCGGGATGTGGAACGGCAAAAGGTTTTACCATCTTTTTTTGTTCAGGGCAAAGGTATTCCAACGCAAGTTCTGGAATAAAGGTCATCCCCTCTCCCTCTTCAACCATATGCATAAAGCCTAACAGGCTGCCTTCAGCATACGATATTGCGGCATCGCTTTCCTTTTTGAGTTTACAAAACTGCTTAAGCTGATCGCGAAAACAATGCCCCTCACTCAACAGCCACAAATCGTTTATTGGCACTTCGCTACTATGAACCACTGCCTCTTTAAACATTTTACTCTGAGGCGAAACATAACCTAAAAACTCCTCATAATATAACCCACGATATCGTAAAGCATCATTATCGGGTTCTGTTGCTACAACAGCCACATCAATTTCTCGGCGTATAAGACTATCGTAGGCTACAGCTGTTTTCTTTTCGAGTATACTAATTTTTAGGTCGGTAAAATTCTTATGTAACTCGGGCATCAGTTTTGGAACCAAAAAGGGAGCAATAGTAGGGAGTAACGACATACGAAGCGTACCAGTAAGAGCTGAATACTTTTCCTGTACAAGAGCATTCATTTTGCTAGCTTCGCCTAACACCACACGTGCTTGAGCAATAATATTTTCACCAATTTCAGTAGGTATAACAGGTTGTTTACTCCTATCGAAAATAGTTATACCTAGATCCGTTTCCAAACGCTGTATCATTGTACTAAGCGTTGGCTGCGTTACACCACAGGCTTCGGCAGCTCGGGTAAAATTACCATACTCGTCAAGAGCAATAATATATTCGAGTTGTTGAAGTGTCATATACTTATATCGATTAGTACTAGTAGTTTATATTTTATGTTCGTTGTTTGCGATACTGATATGATTTAATATCAAAAACATTTTGGCATTACGGTATTAGTTATTTGGTATTCTCTGGCTTCTGCATTATCCGTTTCAATAGCTTGTAGCAAATGTAGGCTACTACCAATGCTAATATCGACAAGCCAATTATGTGGCTATAATGTTCAACTAAGCTTACAAGCTTTTCGGTTGTATCGATACCCGGTAAACCAGCAGCCCACCAACCCAACCAAAATAATACGCAACACCATAAACCTGCACCCAATATAGTATACAATATAAAAGGGATTAGGTTCATACGAGCAAGCCCTGCGGGTAACGAGATTAATTGTCTTATACCAGGAATTAATCGACCAACGAAAGTGGAAATTGCTCCCCGGCGATCGAAATAAACTTCAGCACGTTTTAGTTTTTCTTCGCTCAATAACAGCATCTTACCCACTTTACTGTTAGCAAAAGCATACATTATGGGACGACCTAACCAGTACGCTAATGCATAATTTATAAGAGCGCCGACCAAACTACCCGAAACGGAAGATAAAATAACGCCAAAACCATCGAGGTTGCCCTGAGCTGCTAAATAGGCCGCAGGGGGAACTACCACTTCGCTAGGCAATGGGATGAACGAGCTTTCGATAGTCATCAAAACAAAAATCGTCCAATAGTTGAGATTGCTTAAGAATGAAGCGAGTAGCTCCGCCATACAGAGAATTTATATATGTTGCGTTTAAGCCTTTTCTGCTTGTTTTTTCCAGCTATCGCGTAGCGAAACAGTTCGATTAAAAACGAGCTTGTCGCTACTGCTTGAGGAATCAAGGGTGAAATAACCAGTTCGAACAAACTGGTAAGGAACACCCATTTTTGCTGAGGTTAGGAAAGGTTCTATTTTTGCTCGTTCAACAATAATCAAAGAGTTCGGATTAAGTAATTCTTCAAAAGCTTGCCCCTCGGCAAGTTGAGGTTCTTCATCGAGGAACAAGGTGTCGTACAAACGCACTTCCGCCTCAGGGGCATTCAATGGTACCCAATGAATAGTTCCTTTTACTTTTCTATTGCTTCCTGCCATCCCCGATAGAGTTTCGGGGTCATATTCAGCAAACACCTCTACTACTTTGCCGTTTTCGTCCTTTCTACAACCTGTACACTTTATGATATAAGCACTCTTGAGGCGAACTTCACGCCCATCGGGAGATAACCTGAAGTACTTTTTGGGAGCATCCTCCATAAAATCCTCTCTCTCAATCCAAACCTGCTTACCAAAAGTAATGGTATGCTTTGTACTATTAGGATCCTCAGGGTTATCGATTGTTTCGAATACTTCGGTTTTATCTTCGGGATAATTTGTTATGGTTAGTAGAATAGGATCTAAAACGGCAGAAACCCTTATAGCCTTTTTATTAAGATCCTCGCGCACAACATGCTCAAGTAACGCCACCTCAATAACTCCATCGTATTTTGTATAGCCAATACTATCAACAAAATTACGAATAGCCTCAGGAGTATACCCACGCCTACGCAATCCGCATATTGTCGGCATACGAGGGTCGTCCCAACCTTGTACAAAACCTTGTTGAACAAGGTATAGCAATCTCCGCTTACTCATTACCGTATAAGTAAGATTCAAACGATTAAATTCATACTGACGAGGGCGGTAATTACTGTCACTTGGAATAAGTAAATCGAGAAAATAATCGTACAGCGGACGATGAGGAACGAATTCGAGTGTGCAAATGGAGTGTGTTACACCCTCGAAGTAATCGCTCTGCCCATGAGCGAAGTCATACATTGGGTATACTTTCCACTTCGTGCCGGTACGATGATGTGGAGTGTGAATAATTCGGTAAATAATGGGGTCGCGAAAATGCATGTTATCCGAAGCCATATCAATCTTCGCACGCAAAGTCATTGCACCTTCGGGAACCTCGCCCATGTTCATTTTTCTGAACAACATAAGGTTCTCTTCAATGGGTCTATTACGGTATGGGCTATCAATACCAGGAGTCGTAGGAGTCCCCTTTTG
>JASBZJ010000053.1 GCA_029983495.1 Porphyromonas sp. | reverse complement strand
GACGCGAACGGTCTTATACCAAATCCATAGTCAATACTGTAATAATCAACATTAGCATACTTTGAACCAAACCCAAATTCGAAGCTGTATTCAGGGTTCTTCGCCGTTGAACTCCAATAATAACCGAATAAACCCAATTGTACAACTTCCGTTTGAGGCAATTTCTCAGTAAGCCCTATTGCGGGGAAAATACGTATTACATCGCCCTCGCTATTCGAGTTCCAAAACAAATCGCTTGCAATATCCTCAATTGTGGTATTACTATTTTGCTCAATAGGTCGAACAGTTACTTCTAAATAAGCGTTAGGGTTGTTTTTAGACAAACCAACTACGCGATACCTACAAGCCAACGTAAACTTACTTTCATCACCTTTGCATTTGATAGAATATGCTGTACCGTTACCTAATCCTTTGTAATCTGCATGGAATGAATACTTTTTCCCATTAACCTCAACAGTTTCCTCTACATTTAGTGCCGAGTATGCTTTATCGAATGTAAGGTATTTATAATCGTTTGGAAAAATTCCGTACCATTCATATACCGATGGAATATGGTAACCATCAGGAAGTGTAAGTTTACTGAGGTCTTTCCAGCGGAAATAGCCACTCTTTGTTGCATCGTGTGTAGTAGCAAAGTTACCTTCGCTTGTTAAGTTATATTCTGCAACATAATCGATAGGTAATTTAGCACGTGTTTTGGGCTTCGCAAAAACTTGTTGTTCAATTGTTAGCGGTACCGACTTTTTACCATTAAAAAGCCTACAAGTATAAGTTGTAGTAACGGTTACCTTCGGCAACGAAACCACAAAAACCTGGTGGTTTTTGTTATCAGCTAACTTTCGTTTGCTAAGCACTTCCGAAATACTAAGCAACGCTCCTTTATCCTCCAGCGTTGCCAAGCTAGGACTACTTAAAACATTAAATGTAAGTTGTGTTATGTTACCATTAGTAATGGTAATTGTGTTAGCCGAAGAAGCTGTAAACTCGGGTTGACTACTTTCCACCGTATACGTAATACTTGCCTCTACTTCTGGAATTGGTTCGGGTTCATGCTTTTTCTCCGAGCAACTAACAAGTAATACCGTAGCAATAAGCACTGAAAATAAGCCAGTACCTAACAATATAACAGGTTGCTTTTTCATAGTTTTTTCTGAGCTAATTATTATTTCTTCAATCGTATTACATATCACACTGCGATAAAGATAATCAGAAACAGAGAAACACACATAAAAAAACAACCCATTCCTCCATTTTAAATTCAATCGAAAGAAAAATCACTAGGACTATCGCAACGTATTAACATCGGATTATTCGAAAAATCTTTCTATGTTTGTGTTTCATTATAGTGTTCTTCGAAAGAAAAGAAAACAAAGCAAATAACAATGTTCTTAGCTAACAATAAAAACTAAATAAGCTCGACCCATGAAAACCATCTCCCTCATTCGCTTAGTGCTAACCCTACTATGCCTTTCCTTAACAGGTGCAATAATAACAAACGCAAAAGCACAAAACAACAACCAAACAAGCATAACAAAGAACCTCGATGTTACACCCTTCCATGATATAAAAATCGAGGGTAAATTCAAAGTAGAACTACGTAAAGGGAGCACGCATTCAGTAAAAGTTCGCGCTACACCAAAGCAATTAAACAAGTTGCGTGTTACACAAAAAGAAGCATCCATCGAAATCGAAGGGCCAAAAGGTTTTACCGATCCAAGTTTACAGATTTACATTACAACACCTAATATCGAACAACTCGAGCTTAGCGGTGCTATACGTGTAAATTGCGATGGGCAAACATACACACCAGCGACATTCGGAATAGACCTCGAAGGTGTTTCGAGTATAAAAGGACTTGTTGTAAACTCATCGCAAATAAAAGCAAGTGCCGAAGGCGTATCGAAAATTGAAGGAGCCTTCGAAGGCACAAATATTTCAATTAACATTGAAGGCGTAAGCAACGGAAACATAAACGTAACTAACTGCCAAATGGTTGATTGTGTTGTATCGGGTAAAAGCACGGGCATTATAAGGGGAACTACAAATCAGCTTCGCGTACAATGCGAGGGCGTAAGTAAAGTAAAACTCGATAATCTACAAAGCAACATTGCACACTTAGATATCGAAGGTATATGCTCGGGTACCATAAGTGCCCCTCGCGAACTAAGCTATAACGTTGAAGGCATGAGTAAGCTTACTATTTACGGAAAAGTAGGGAAGCTTACTAATACCGATGTTAGTGAAAAATCGAAGGTTATTTACAGATAGGCACTCAAACGGCATTGAATACCTCTGTTTGAAAGCATTGGGAAGGACTTTTCCCAATGAAAAAAGCCTAAGTAGCCCACACACATCATTTTATTAACGAGGAAGAACTTCTGCTTGATGGAAGTTTTTCCTCCTTTTTACTTACGAGTAAAATTAAGAGGGAGCAGATAGTTTATAAAAGTTTTCCCTTTCGTTTTAGATTTTATGAGACTGTTGCAAAAGTCAACAGTCTCACAATCTTGCGAGCAAGATTGTCCTGACTTTGCAGAAAGGATGAAGCGCAAGGCGCTGAGGGTGAGGTCTGAAGGGAGCATACCTCCGTATGTGACCGAAGCCGAATCCCGAAAGTAACACAGCGATTCGCCTTTATGCAACAGTCTCTTTATGGGATAGTAAAACAAGCACTTGCTTAAAAAGAGCCCTACTAACAATGGAATAAACTTGTTGTATGTTCTTAAGTAAATCGTTCGTAAATAGTAACAGCCAAAACCCATCGTTAAGCTACAGTATGATACAAGCTTACATATAACACCTCACAGGGTAAGTTGTATCAGCTGTTTTTACTTGATGATCTCGGAATATTAATGTAACTTCGCATAAGTAAATTAAATGGAAACGGGCGGAAGTAACATATTGAACATCAACAAAGGAAACGAGCGATACGTACGTTTTGTTCAATAGCTTCTTCGTGAAGTTCTTTTCCCCCGAAAAAAGTTTTACCATTCATCATGATGACACCAGAACAACTTAAAAAATCAGGGTTTGCTACACGAGCCATTCACGCCGGTAGCGAAAAAAACATCCACGGTACGCTAGCAGCTCCTATCTATCAAACCTCAACATTTGTTTTCGATAGTGCCGAACAGGGAGGTGCACGTTTTGCTCTTGAGGAAGAAGGTTATATTTATACCCGATTGGGAAACCCCTCGTGTACAGCCGTAGAAAAAAAGGTAGCTATGCTTGAAGGCACAGAGGATTGTGTAGGTTGCGCTTCGGGTATTGGTGCTATAACCTCGGCAATGTGGGTATGCCTAAAAGCAGGCGACCATGTAGTTGCGGGGAAAACACTCTACGGGTGTACATTTGCCTACATGGAACATGGGCTTTCGCGTTACGGAATTGAAGTTTCGTTCGTTGATATGAGGGATCCCGAAAACGTTCGTAAGGCAATGCGTCCTAACACTAAAGTTGTTTATATCGAAACCCCCGCCAACCCCAACATGTACCTTACCGATATTGAAGCTGTTGCTAAAATAGCTCATGAACAAGAAGGGGTTACCGTAATGGTTGATAATACTTTTGCAACTCCGTTTATTACACGCCCCATCGAATTAGGTGCCGACGTTGTAGTACACAGTGCAACAAAATACCTTAATGGGCACGGTGATGTTATTGCGGGCTTTGTTTGTGGCACCAAGGAATATATTACCCAAGTGCGGTTAGTTGGTGTAAAGGACTTAACAGGTGCCTGCTTAGCTCCTTTTGATGCTTTCCTTATCGCACGAGGTATGAAAACGCTCGAAATACGTATGCAACGCCACTGCGAAAATGCTCAAAAGGTTGCTGAATTCCTCGAAAAACACCCTATGGTGGAAAGTGTAGCCTTCCCTGGATTAGCAAGTTTTCCACAAGCCGAACTTGCCAAGAAACAAATGAGCCTACCAGGTGCTATGATTTGCTTCGAAGTTAAAGGAGGTATTGAAGGTGGTCGTACGCTCATGAACAACCTACATATGCTTACACTTGCCGTAAGCCTTGGTGATGCTGAAACACTTATCGAGCACCCTGCAACAATGACACACTCGCCTTATAGCCCCGAAGAACGCCTTGCCAGCGATATTACCGATGGTATGGTTCGCTTATCGGTAGGTTTAGAAAACCCCGAAGATATTATTGCTGATTTAGACCAAGCTCTTAAGCTTATTAAGTTATAACTAAATACCTTTACCAGTAGTAGGGGAGTAAGTATACTCGCTACACGAAGCGAGTTATATTCCCTAACTACTGGTTATGTTTTGCCATGCCCGAACAGTTTGTAGTATCAGCACGAAAGTACCGACCCGATAATTTTAACGAATTATTGGGGCAGGAAGCTATAAGCATAACTTTACGCCGAGCAATATTACACCACAAAACTGCACATGCTTATCTTTTTTGTGGTCCCCGAGGTGTGGGTAAAACAAGTGCCGCACGTATTTTTGCAAAAACTATTAACTGCACTAATCCAACGAGCGAAGGTGAAGCTTGTGGCACGTGCGAAAGTTGCAAAGCTTTTGAGGAACAACGCTCGCTAAACATTTTTGAACTTGATGCAGCTTCGAATAACTCAACCGACGATATTCGAAGGTTGATCGATGAAGTTTCGGTTCCCCCACAATTTGGTAAATACAAAGTTTACATTATCGACGAAGTTCATATGCTTTCGCAGAGTGCTTTTAACGCCTTTCTAAAAACACTCGAAGAGCCCCCAAGCTACGTTGTTTTTATTCTTGCAACAACCGAAAAACAAAAAATATTACCCACTATACTTTCGCGTTGCCAAGTATACGACTTTAAGCCAATTTCGGTTGAAACTATAATGCAACAACTACAAAAAGTTGCCGATGCCGAACAAATACCTGCCGAAAACAAAGCTCTTGAACTTATAGCGAAACAAGCCGATGGGGGTATGCGCGATGCACTATCGTTGTTCGATAGAATTGCAGGCTTCGGCAATGGAGAAATAACATACGAAGTAGCCGTACAAAGCCTACACATATTAAGCGATAGCTACTACACCCGATTTACTGAACTTATATATAACAACGACACCGCAGCCTTGCTGTATATGTTCGACGAACTTATGAGCAAGGGATTCGATGCAAAAACTGTTCTTATAGGATTACAAGAGTTTTTCCGAAAATTACTTTTAGCTAGCGACAATACAACCATTTCGCTGGCGAACTTTACCCCCGAGGAACTACCAAAGCTTTCGAAGCTAGCCCAAGATTTAGGCAAAGCCTTTATATATCGTGCACTGATAAAACTTGTTGAGGCCGAAAAAAATTACCGCAAAAGCAGTGCAAAGCGTTTACTTGTTGAAATGACGCTGATAAGCCTTACCGCATTCGGTGAGGCAACAACACGGGTTGTTCCCACACCAAGTACACCACGCCCACACATTAACGTTACAAGCAATACACAAATGGGTACAACTGCTACGAATTCTCACACGCAAGCAAGTACCCCTTCACCCTCAACTCCACTCCGAAACACAACAACTCCAACGCAAAAACTGCCTCAAACAAACAATATTGTTTCTGAAGCTCCAAAAGTTTCGCCACAAGGTTCGCTTCGTTCGCGAAGCTCTTCAGGGGTAATAAGCTTAAAAAACCTAGCAACTGGCAATAAAATCAACCAGCCGACAACAAACATAGCGTCGACCCAAAGCAATAGCGAACTACAAACTACAACAACTAACACAATACCCAAAAGCGAACATGTAACCGCTACAAAAAACATTGCAACAACCGATAGCGAACTTAAATTAGCTTGGAATAGTTACCTCGAAGAAAATAAAAACTCGATTGGACGAATTAAGCTTATGCTTCTTAGCGGTCGAAACCCAAGGTTTACTGATTCCAGTAACTTTATGGTTAACGTTGCTAGTAACCTCGAAAAAGAGGAATTGGAAGAAGAGGCAACGAAATTACTTCCATATTTGCGAAACAAACTATCATTGCCTCAGTTGCAAATGCAAATCGAAATAAAAGAGGAAGAGAATACGGGTAAAACAATAAAAACAAATACCCAATGGATAGCTGATGAAGTGGAGGCAAACCCTACACTAAAGCGGTTGTTTGATGGGCTTGATTTGCGGGAAATATAACCTTTTAGGCACAAAATAACTACGACTTTAAAACAACAATATAATATTTAACAAGAACCCCATTATGAAAAGAAATTTCTTTGTATCGCTACTAGTACCTTTTCTTATAGCGTTTACATTCTCGGGAAACGCACAAAACGAAGCGAAACAAACTAAAACTGAAACCAATCAGTTCACTGTAATTAAACAATTACCTATCTCTTCCATTAAGGATCAAGCAAATAGTGGAACATGCTGGTCGTACAGTGGTTTAGGTTTCTTCGAATCGGAATTACTCCGCATGGGTAAACCTGAATACGACCTAAGCGAAATGTTTGTTGTTAGCCACTCCTACAAGGATAAAGGTGAAAAATATGTTCGCTTACAAGGCGACTTAAATTATGCGCAAGGTGGCTCGTTTGGCGACTGCTTGTACGTGCTAAAACACTATGGAATGGTTCCTCAGGAAGTAATGCAAGGACTCAACTATGGTACCGAAAAGAATGCTTTGAGCGAATTAGAAGCAATTACAAAAGCTATGCTCGATGCTGTGGTTAAAAACCCTAACCGCAACAACCTTTCTACAGCGTGGAAACCTGCCTTTTTTGCCACCATTGATGCATACTTTGGTAAAGCTCCCGAAAACTTTACTTATAAGGGTAAAAATTACACCCCAAAAAGCTTCGCTGCGGAACTGGGGTTAAATGCCGACGACTATGTTTCGCTAACTAGTTTTACTCATCACCCATTCTATAGCCAGTTCCCTCTCGAAATAAGCGACAACTGGCGCTGGATGAATAGTTATAACCTACCTATTGACGAGCTTATGCAAGTTATGTACAATGCCATCGAAACGGGATATACTTTCGCTTGGGGTAGCGATGTTAGCGAAGTTGGTTTTAACCGCGACGGTATTGGCGTACTTGCCGACCTGAAACAAATTGAAAAAGATGCCGCTGGTAGCGACCAAGAACGCTGGATTGGCGCAAGCCGTAGCGAAAAACAAGCCGAAATTATGCGTATGATTAATACGCCTAACTGCCCTGAAGAAAACCCAACTCAGGAATATCGCCAAAATGGGTACGACAACTATACCCTTACCGACGACCACGGCATGGTAATTTATGGTACAGCAAAAAACCAAGCTGGTAAAAAATTCTTTATGGTAAAGAATAGTTGGGGCAAAGCTGGGGCTTACAAAGGTATTTGGTACGTGTCTGAAAACTTTGTTGCGGGTAAAACCATGAACATTGTGGTACACAAAAATGCCATTCCTCAGGCTATTAAAGCAAAGCTAGGTATCCGCTAATACTTTCTAGTAGAAACTTTCAGTTCCACTCTATTGCAATACACTATACTTTTGCCTTTAGGCTTTAACTCTCGCTAAAGGGGAGCTCAATGCTTTATTCTGCTCCGAAAAGATTGTAATGCCAATATCGAACTGATAATCTTAGGAAGGGGTTCCTCCCCCTTATATATCAATCAAGTAGGAGGTAAAGGTCACCGTGGTAATACCAAAGTGACCTTTTTTATTTATCCCAACAAAAACACTACTCTAAATATGGTATAACAGGGCTACATCACTAAAAACTTCGAAACAAAATTTTGCCCCATAAATACCAACTTTGCAATATACACTCCCTGTATAAGTGGCATTCTAATAAATCCCTCAGTATCGGAGAGACAAACTCCTACACATATTCCACTGGAATTATAAATATAAACCAAGGCTTGCGGTATTCCAACATTAAGAATTCCTTTATTGTAGATGGTCTTCATGCACTCATGATTATTGGGTTCAATAAAGGATAAAAGATTCTTACCAAATTGAAGGTAAGTTTTCCTATACAATTCGCCTTCTCTATCTGTGTATCCATAGAAAGAAAGAGTCGTTCCATCATCACTAAATACTGGAATACCGGTGGTAACTAAAATAGAAGCATCTGTTGAAAATGTAAATGCGCTATGAAAATCCTTTCCTGTTTTTTTTACTAACCAATCCAATATATCTATAATCTCGTAGCTATCATCATGGATAGAAGTGATTACTTTTGTGTCGTAATAATTCTCACTTATTGGAAGTATACCAAAAATTTCGCCTGTAGAACTTTGGTACATTGGCTTAACGCCTTCTGCATTATCAATTCTTTTACAATTATAGTCGCTGGTGTTTACAATAAGAGGAAACCCCTTAGATACTTCATCACCTGTTTCATCATTAATGATTGAAGTGTGGATATAACATAAAACATGTTTTTCATCCGACGAAAGATATATATTAAACTGGTTCAGATTCTGATTCCTTGTATAATCTCGGTATCGGTTTCCCCATTCTATTACTGCATTGTTGTATTCTTTTTGTTGTTGCTCATATTTGTCGCGCTCCGTTTCATAGTCTGCAGTTACATAATCAGACCAATTGGGGCGTTCACCAGGAAGAGGTTTCGATAAATCGAAAAGGTAATTATTAATAGCTTTAGAGCATGTAAAGGTTTCTTTACCATCGTTTCGTTTCCATACTAACAACTCGGCCTCGAAGCCCGAATAAGAGCAAAGAGTACCTATAATAGTCTTTCCATCCTTAGTTATAACGAATGGGCGAGCATACTGAGCCTCTTTACCAAGAAAATCCATTTTGGGCGAATCGAGTAAAATAATCTTTGGGTTCGATAACTCCGTCAAGTCAACATAAAAAAGTTTTCTAATAGTCCAATTGGTATCATATAGACGACCTACTGCATATTTACCATCAGGCGTAACCGCATCAAGTGTCACATTTGGGCACTCCTTGTCGTTAATGGGGATTTCAATTAGTTCTTCTGGAGATGACAAATTAAGATGATATAGTTTATAAACTCCTTTCTTTTTATTTGAAGCAATGAGAACATCACCCATATCAGAAACGTAGAATATTTCATAACCATTTGTTTCTTGGTCTCCATACCACAGTTTATAATCATCTTTTGCGGTAGAATAAACGTATGCCGTTTCAAAGAGATTACCCCAAATATACTCACCTTTTGAGCTTACACCGCTAATCGGTTGCATTTCAAGTTCTATAGGCAGAACTTTTGGACCTTTTACAAGAAAATAATCTTCTTGCTGAGCATAAACATTTTTGTTTAAGGTTAAAGCAAGAAATACAATAACTCCCCAAAGGGGGAAACGAATAGTTTTCATAAGCATAGTAGATTTTATTAGTTTATGTCTTTCATTCCCTTTTAAACATGTTTATCACTTAAGACACACTGTTTGAAAAAGAACAGTATTCTAATATTTTGTAGACGTTTCTTATTCGTTCCTCCTCCCTAGCTTAGGGGGGGAGGAACAAGTAAAAGTTAGAGTAGGAATAGTTGTGCCTTGGTATTTATTTTAATGATGTATTCGCCCTTGGGCAATAGGTTCAGGTCGATAACTTCGTGTGGCGAGGTAATCACCCCCTGCTTAACGAGAGTTCCATCAGTATTGTAAATAGCAAAAGCTTCGTGCAATTTGGCTTCGTGTACCGTAAGCCGGTTATTGGAGTTTATTGTTATAAACCAAGCTCTATTGGGGAAAATAGATTCATTTTCATTGGGAATACCATTACCGTACGCTTCGTAAGAGCCACCGCCAAACCACGATCCACTAGGAACGAACACAACAAGTTTCCAATTTTTCTGTAATGCAGCTTTCACATCATCTTGGTAAACTTCGATATTAAAGATTCCCTTTTTGTCCTTATCGGCTGTGCTTTGTATACAAAGCCTACCTTCATCGTCCTTTCCTTTAGCATTCTTATCGGGTACCGTTTCGAGCGATTCAATAAGGTTATGCATTTCGTTAGGTTCAATGGGATTTCCCTGTAATATAATTACTCTAAGCAAGGGCTTATTGGCAAGGCTTAGCTTTGTTAGTTTGTTGTAAGCAAGTTGCAGAAGCACCAAATCGGGATTGTGGGAAACATCAATAGTTTCGAGCTTTGCATTATCGAGGTAAAGGTGTCGTAGTTTAGTATTTTTGGTAACATCTATTTGGGTAAGGGGCGAACCAATAAGGTTAACCACACGAATAATAGAATTATTACTTAAATCGATGGAGGAAATTTTATTACCTGAAAAACGGAAAATTTCGATTTTTGGACAACGAGTAATATCTATCGATGAGATGTTATTACTGCTAGCATCGATAGCTGTAAGCAAAGGGCATTGCGTTAAGTCGAGTTTCGTGATACCATTGAACCTACAATCGAGTTTTTTTAGGTTTGAGCAACCTGTAAGGTCGAGCTTGTTTAAGTTACAAAGCGAAAGGTCGATTTCTTCAATTTGGGGATTGTGCGAAAAGTCAATCGATTCAATTCCC
>JASBZJ010000052.1 GCA_029983495.1 Porphyromonas sp. | reverse complement strand
ATGTACTGGCACTTTGTAAAGCCCGATCGCACTAACGGGTTAACGGTCGACTTCAAAAATATGAAAAACGTAAAAGGCATCTCCGAAGCTCCAGTGCCCACGCGCTTTACTTGGTTCCAAAAGATTAACGGTAAGTGGAGTAATGCACTCGATGCCACAATTGTTACTGAAAAGGATGGCATTTTCACCTTTTCGCCCTCAATACTCGATAAGAATGGAGTAGCAACCGTACGTTGCAAAGTAGAATCTGCCGCTTATCCCGACCTCGCTTTCAACTCGAAAACTGGACTACTTTCATACAATGTAACCCTTTCGGATCCTAGCCTTGTTGCTGAGCTTACTATAACCAAAACTCCATTTGAAAAGGACGATGATGGCGAGGATAAAGAGGACTTTGATATGACCATGCAAATTGCAGGTTCCCCCAATACAAGTGTAAAAATAGACTGGGGAATAGGCGATATTAAAACATACACAATAACCTCAAATAAAGCTCAGCAAGTTACGGGTACTGTTGAATTGGGTAAAGTGGTACGCATTTATGGCGATATTACACTACTCGATGCTACTCGTACCCACCTTACTGCCGTAACTCTACGGAATAATGCCTCAAAACTAAAAGTTCTTAGGTTAGCACAAAACAAAATTGCAACATTGGCTCTTAATCAGCTTTCGAACCTAGAAGAATTAATGATTACCGATAATCAGTTCACATCGCTCAACCTCGAACAACTTCCACGCCTCACCGAGTTATACTGTGGCTACAATAAATTTACTTCGCTCGATGTAAGCAAAGCCCCCCTACTTACAGTTCTCAACATCAACAACAATACACTTGCTGAGCTTGATGTAAAGTCGCTCTCCTCCCTCGAAATTTTGGTGGCAAGCGATAATAAACTTACAAGTATGAACCTTTTAAGCAATAAAAAGCTTCGCTCCATAGACTTAATGAACAACCAAATAAGCGAACTTAAAGTAGAAACCGAGCAACTTCAAAAGCTATTACTCAGTAATAATCAACTCGAAGCCATTAATTTTGCAGGGATACAAGCCCCCAAGCTTTACACACTCGATTTAAGCAGAAACAAACTCAATGCTTGTACAATAAACGACTATCTAATGCTTTTACCAAAATCTTTAACAAGCAAGAATAGCGAACTAAAACATATCGTAAAACTCGCAGGAAACCCAGGGGCTAGAACCTATGATAACACGCTTATTCCCATATCAAAAGGCGATGGAGGAATAACCTGGACTGCCGATGTAGAAGGCGATGGTACAGGATGTACAACAGCGAAAATTTTCGATTTTTCGAGCCCCGACAACAAAAATAACGGATCGGCAAAACTACAAGTTACTGGCAACGAAGTAGGCTTTGCAATACCTATAACAAAGCAAAGCCAAGTAACAGTTACACTAACCCCCAAAGCAGGCTACAAAATTGCATGGCTACGCTTTTCAAACGAAAATATAACAGCAAACAGCACAAATCCAAACAAGTATACCATTGAACTTCAACACAATAGTTCTATGGAATACTATTTTGTAAAGTCCGAAGGCACTAATGATATATTCGCTAATGCTATTTCTGTAATGCGTGTTGCCGGAGGGTACCAATTAGGCAATTTACCCAATGGAGCATGCTACACGTTATACTCGGTAAGTGGGGCTGTGCTAAACCAGGGTATTACTTACGATGGAACCCTAACACTTTCGCTCGAACAAGGAAACTACCTACTCAAAATTAACAATTCCACTTTAAAGCTTATTTTTTAGACGCCTTTGAATAGGAACTTGCTATTACCGGCGGATCTGTTTGTCCACCAGTAATAGCAAGTTTCTGTTGCCTATCGGAATGAACCTACATTTCCGCCCATTGAAAATATTTTCCACACAACCGAATAAATATACAATATCGGCAAGCGGACACATAGATCTACCCTGAAAAAAGCAATGTAATTTACAACCTAAAGAGGAGGTATTATGCAAAGGGAGCCACATAGAAAAGTGTTAAAAAAACTGGCGATTAAGCTTATCCACCAGTTTTAAGTTAGGAAAGAATTTAAGTTGCTCCGTAACGAAAAGGCTAGTGTACTCTATAGCCTACATTTTTTCTAAAGGAGGGAATGTAACAGGGATAGTACTTTTTGCTATTGTGCCATCCTTAAACGTCACCTCAAGAGAAAACTCAACCTCTTCACCAGCAACTTTGTCTGGCTTTTGAGTTAAAAGAAAAATAAAATAGGGGTTAGGAATGACGATACCATTCAGTTTATTTGAATCGGTAGCATAAACGTATGAGGTATAATGACGATTACCAATAGCACCATAATTGTCTCTAACATACCCAAACGTATCGTAGTATCGAATCATTATATAAGGAGCTAGCTCTTTCCCAGCCTGTAAATTACTGTTTAAGTCCTTATTTGCCTTCATCTTAATATGAACAGGGGGGTACCATAAAGCTGAATGGAAATATGGATGAATTTCACGCTTTCTATAACCATTATCACCAATAGAATCTAAATAGCGTAGCCGCTCCTTATCCGGATATTTAATTAAATGAGTATGATCATGCTTTTCAAAATTGATCTTCTCCTGAAAATAGATCGTCATGAATCCTAAAGAATAATCCAATCCAAGCTCTTTATTTAACTTCTCGTAATCTATATGGTAAGATTCAACATGTTGTAATATCGTATCGGCCTTCAATAAGTCGGTAATATAGTGTGGGTAATAGTAATACTCAGGAAAACTATCGCAATTGGTCAGCACAAATGGAACCAATAACATTGCAAATAGTACAATAATACTTTTCTTTAATATCTCTCTCATGGCAATTGATATCATAAAAATAAACTTATCAAATTAATCACAGAATCCAATCGCCCGGCAATACTTCACCGCCCTGCTTAAAATGCGTGTAGAAAATCATTGCCTTTCTGCGATAATCTCCACTTTTCTTTCCCTTTGTTTTATTGCCATAATCATCGGCAACCATACTATGTTCAGGATCAAGTACACTTGGATGGAAGTACCCATTATAACCACCGTTCCACCCCCAATTGCAATGAATTAGTCCGTTCTGCTGTTTTTTTCCTGTAAGACCGGCAAAAATCTGAGCTACCTGTTCCTCTCTCGAAAGTACAGGAAGCTCCTCCTGTAAGACTCTTCGAATAGGTTCCGGCTTTGTACAAGCCATAACCGTTGTAATAACAATAACTTTTTCATCGTTTCATCTGTACTAAATCATAAATATCATATTGGCATGCAAATATTGCAATTCGCTTGTTATACGAAGGTAAGCATTCTTTATGAAAACATCCCTCTTTACGAGACTTTAAATCATTCCTCACATGTGGTATTATTAGGTAGTACCCCGAAAAGTGAGTAATGAGTTTCGCTATTCCTAGGCAAGGATATTTTATTTTTTTGAGTTCTTATTTCCATATACATTTCACCAGCATTGTTAAGCATTAAGTCAAAGCTACTATGAGATAGGTATGCCTTGATGTATGCCCAATAATGCTGGTCTTTGTTATGGAAGTATGAATCCGTGTTCTATAGGCTTGGTATTTTGCATCTTCGGTGCTATGCAAAATCTCCTTCAGCGATTACCAACATATTTCTATTTTATAGAGCCTCCTTTTATAAACACAATTGATTCTACCATATCGGCAAAATGGATGCTAGCTACGTACGTACCACTTGGGTGCACGGAGAGAGAGAGTTCTTCGCCTGGAGTAGGATATGATGCAACCAGCTTACCAGTTACATCAAAAATATCGACCCTATGGCATCCTTGAGGCAAAAGCAACTTCTGTTCTTGTGGACCCCAGCAAGAAAAACTACTTTCTGTAATGGGTTTACTGCTTGTAATAACCTGGTCTCCACTATAAGTAACCCAGTTTTTTTCGAGTGCCTTTGCCACATTTTTGTCGTTAAGCGAATTCTTTTCAGGGTAGTTCCCACTTGGATCTTCGTTGTGAGCAATTTCATTATTAAACCATATAAGCGTACCTGGTTCCTTGCCTAAACGAGAGGGAAGCGAATTTACTAAAGCGGTGGATTGAGTATCTCCCAACTTATTGTGGTGCACCGAAACCGATTCTAAAGCATTTGACGCAATTTTAAGTTCAGTAATATAATTAAACGAAACATCAAGTACCTTGAGCTTCGGTGACTTCGAAAGGTCAAGGTCTTTTAAATTATTTTTCGAGGCAAAGAGTTGTTCAAGGTTACTCATTTTCGAACAATCTAAGTCGATAAACTTATTACCATCACAACGGAGCTCAACAAGTTTCGATAAATCACTAAGACCATTTACTTGGGAGAGTCCATTCTGCTCGAATGATAATTCTTCAAGTTGTAAAAGCCCTGTTAGGTCGAGGGTTGAAATATTGTTTTTAGGTAACCAAAGAGTTTTTAAGTTAGTATTATTCTTTACGTCAATTGCTTTAAGGTCACTTCCTGCAAGGTTAACAAACTCGAGTTCTTTGCATGAGGAAATATCCACATGGCTCATGCTATTATGTAGCCCGTATAGCTTGACGAGTTTGGGGCAATGGCTAGCATCGATATATTTTACAAATCCTCCATTTTCGCTACTATCGAATACCTTCAGATTCCCATAAACTCGCAATACTTCAAGTTCCGATTTATAACTTCCATACTGTGGCATACCTGTAGAAGGAATTGAAACTTTTTCGAAAACACCTTTATTTGTCTCAATCCAAACTGGGTCGCCCTCGTTATGAACCAGCAACATGATAGTAATAGAACGATTGGGCATTACTCCTAATTCTACAAACGGTGTACCTTGAGGAGGAGCATCAACTGCTCTCACAGTAGCATAATCACCCGCAGAAAGTGGGATTGTAACACAGAAAGCAAACGAAAATAGCACAAAAGCAAGTACTGTAATAGGTAAAAATCTCTTCATATAATTATAGGGTTAAGGTTCAACAGTCAAGCAGTTTTTCTAGAGGCTCCCCTAAGCTATCTTAAGAAACCATTTCCACAAAAGTTACTTCGCATTAGTAACAAGGGCAAATATAATACAATAAAAAACTTTTTCCTAGAATAACAGCATAATAAAAAAATATCGGAGGTGTTGCTCTCCGATATTAATGCGAAAACACATGCAAACCACGCCAATTTATTGTGGCGTAACTATTATAAGCGCAGGAATGATATATTTTTGGAGAAAACAAACACGCTGTTTTCAAAAGGTTATTCCTTTACACGACCAACATAACTTCCATCGCGCGTATCCACTTCAATAAGTTCGCCTTCTTGAATGAATAATGGAACGCGTATTTCAGCACCAGTTTCGAGTGTGGCAGGCTTAAGTGCATTTTGTGCAGTATCGCCACGCACACCTGGTTCGGAATGTGTTACGCGTAAATTTACGTGTGCTGGCACTTCGCAAGTTAGTATCTGCTCAGTTTCGCTTTCAACCATAGCCTCAACCATATCGCCTTCTTTAAGGAACTCAACTCCCGTAATTGCGACTTCGGGAATAGAGATTTGCTCGAAGGTTTCGGGGTGCATAAAGTTGAGTCCATTTTCATCTTTATATAGGTATTGATAGGGGCGACGTTCAATGCGAACTTCTTCCACCTTTACACCACTGTTCCATGTTTTATCTAGTACTCTGCCAGTGGCAACATTTTTTAATTTGGTACGAACAAAAGCGGGACCTTTACCAGGCTTAACGTGAAGGAACTCCACAATAAAGTAATATTGTCCGTCGATATTTAGGCACATGCCATTACGAAAGTCAGCTGTAGTAGCCATATTAATTCTGTTTTAGATATAAATGTGTTATTATTGTTTTTCGATACTCTGTTCGGGTTGTGTAAAGTTTGGGTCTACACCATACAAGGTTTTAAGTAGCTGATTAAAAGCCTTAACTTCGGTAGCAAACTGTGTTTTTCTATTTGCATTAGCAACAATACCCATTGCGTCCATAGCGCGGTCGGTAAGTTGCTCAATTTCGCCCTCAGCTATAACCCTACGTTTTAACCGATCGCTCAGATGGAGGAACCATTGGAACCCCTGCATAATACTCGAGAGGTTGTCCCTAACTATAGTATCGCCAAGTTCGGGCAGGTCAGCATGGTAGCAAGCAAGTGCTAAGTTAAGGTCGCTATAGGTATAAGGTAAATTAGTGTTTGGAAGTACTTCCGCACAGCGTTTTAACACCGCTTGTGCACGTGTTTTATCATTGAGATCAATTAAACGTAATGCTAACGAGGGAAAAACCTGTGCACGGTAAAGGCTGATAATATTATTGCGGATATTGTCATCGAAGTAGGTATTCTTGCCATTGGCGCCAAACCACCTAAACGTTTTCATTACAAGGTCGTATTCTCGGTTAACAAGAAGTGAATCATTTTGCCCTTTCATGTTTGTAGGATAAAGCTTCCATGCAGCCCCCGAACTTCCAAAATAATCGTTTAAGTTGCTAAAAGCATCGCCTGGTGTAGATTTAAGCCAATAAATAGGTCTTTGCCAGTTATTCGTACGAATAAGGTCGAGTACCGCAAGACCATCGCGCCCAAGGTAATTTTTCCCTTTTAGCGATATCAACATCTGAGGATTTACTTCAGCTCGTAAGCCGGGGAATTGCTTTTGTATGGCAACGGAATCAATAGACAAGAAGAGCTGGTTTGTAGGTAGTATTTGGTACCCTTGCGATTGCGTTTTAGGTACCATATCCAATGCCTTACCTAATTCCATTGGACCACCATCGGCAACACCTACAGCAACTACGAGATAATAAAACTCGGGAACCATTAGTTTAAAGGGCAATGGTTGTGATTTATATGCCTGCATTCTCATTTGATCCACATACCACTCTGCAGCTAAGTAACTAAGGTTACACGCTCGCGTATCGAGTTTTATATGCTCAATTTCCTGAGCATACCAAAGGGGGAATGTATCGTTATCGCCGAAACAAAAAACAATGGCATTATCCTCGCAACTCATAAGGTAGTTATAACCCAAGTCGGCAGCAACCGTCCGTCCCGAACGGTCGTGGTCATCGAAGTTTTGTGCAAGCATTTGTAGGGGAACAGCAACTGCAATAACACCAGCGACAAAAGTTGCTATAGGCTGGTACTTATAGTTTTTGTTCGCTATCCAATGCCAAATTGCCATAATACCCACACCAATCCATATGGCAAAAGCATAAAACGACCCCGCATAAGCATAGTCGCGTTCGCGTGGTTGGTATGGAGTTTGATTAATATAGAATATTATAGCAAGCCCCGTCATAAAGAAGAAAAAGAACACAATCCAAAAACTTTGAGTTCCTCGTTGTCCCCTGCTAAAAAGCTGGAATGCTATTCCTAAAAGACCAAGTATTAAGGGCATTAAGTAATACACATTATGCCCCTTATTTTGCGCCATTTCAACAGGGTAATACTTTGCATCGCCATAGTAAATACGATCGATAAAGTTAAAGCCTGTAGAAACACCACCCTTTGTTAAAGTTCCATGCCCTTGAATATCGTTTTGTCGTCCAATGAAGTTCCATCCAAAATACCTCCAGTACATAAAGTTCACTTGGTATTTAAAAAAGTACTTAAGGTTTTGTGTAAACGATGGTTGCGAATGGTCGTTAACATCACGCCCCATCCACATATTGTAACCTGCTACATGGTTAGGCTGATTGGAGTAAACCCTAGGGAAAAGAATTTCGTTATCATATTTATACGTAAATTCCTTTTGCCCACGTACGTAACGATCCTTATCGTTCGAACTACTTTTTGGCGCAGGTCCCCAACTACCTTGCTTTTCGGTTTGCTCAATTGGTCGCGATGCAAATGTTTGTCCCTTAAATAGAGGTACAGCACCATACTGCTCACGGTTTAAGTACTTTTTAAGCGTAATTGGTGTAGATGGGTTATTTTCGTTCATCGGGGGCATTGCAGCACTACGAATAATAATTACACCATAACACGAATAACCAATCATTAAACAAACCGTGGCCAACTGAACGCCATAGAGCATTCGTAACGTTAGTTTTTTGTACCCAAATACCAAATAAGCAAGTACTACCGTAAGAAGAATCCAAAGAAATACACTGCTCGATATAAAGGGAATCCCCAAAAGGAATAATGTTACAAATACCGATGATTTTGCCAAAGTTGTTGCACCCTTAAGATGCATGGAGACAAGCGAAACTACGGCTAAGGCTATTAGTATTACAAGATAAGTAATAAGACCACTGTTAAAGGGTAACCCCAAAGTATTAACAGTAAAGATATCAAACCACGAAGCCACCTTCATGCTGCCCTGAATTACTCCAAACATCAGTACAGCTATTAGGACAAACGAAATAAGGATAGTAATAATAAAGCCTTTTACTGTAGGCTTTTTAGCCCTACGGAAATAGAACACAAGAGCCATTGCAGGCAAACACAGTAAGTTAAGTAGGTGTACACCTATGCTTAAGCCAAAAAAGTATGCTATAAGAACAAGCCATTTATCGCTATTTTCGTTTTCGCTACGCTCTTCCCACTCCAACATAAGCCAAAATACAAGTGCTGTAAAAAATGAGCTAAAAGCATATACTTCGGCCTCAATTGCGCTGTACCAAAATGTATCGGTAAAAGCATATAACATAGCACCTCCTAAACCAGCAAAAAGTATTCCTATACCTTTTGCTAAAGTTAATGGCTCGTCATTAGTACCATCGCTTAATGCCCCCGCTTTACAACCTGGAGCCACTAACCTACGCGCCAAATGTGTTATGGTGAGGAAAAGGAAAAATATAGTAAAACCACTAAGTAATGCACTAGTAACATTACACAAAGTAGCAACCTGCATGGGGTCGCTTGTAAATTGTGTTGCTAAATTATATACAAGCATAAAGAAAGGCGAACCAGGTGGATGCCCTACTTCGAGCTTATTTACACAAACAACAAACTCGGCAGTATCCCAAAGGTTTGCCGAGTGGCTAATCGTAAGCAGGTAAACAAGCGACGAAAGCGCAAAAACAAGCCACGCCCCTGCTACATTTAATCGCTTATAAAGTTTCCAATCCATGCAAAAACAGCAGTATATATTCTTCGCAAAGATAGCAAAAGGCTACCTTATAGCAAAAGTTGATTATGGCAAAAGCTTATCTCACTAAGTCCAATACTATTCTTCATTGTCATTGCAAAACAAAGAATCGAGGTTATTATCCATCTCATCATCCTCTTCTTCCTCATAAAAATCATCGTTAAAAAAGAAGTCAAGTCCTTCTGTAGCTTGCGTAAAGCTATCTAATTGCCGGCGTTCACGTTTTGTTGGCCTTCCTGTACCTTTAGCCCGACCTATAAAGCCCGAAATACGTCGTAATTCGAGCTGTTCATACTCGGCCTGGGGAGTTAAGTTTTGAATGTATTCGGGCACGAGTTTTGCTCCCATGCGGGCTCTTGCCAGCTTTAATACCTTATAGGTATATGTTATAGGTGGCTTACGAACTGTAAGCGTATCCCCAACCTTAACGCCTCGCGACGGTTTAACTTCCGCTCCATTAATAAGAATCCTATTTTTCTTACAATTATCGCTAGCCATTGAACGACTTTTGAATAGGCGAACAGCCCATAAAAAACTGTCTATTCTTACTTCCTCTTGTTCATCCATAGTACTCTACTCAAGTATTCGTTTCTGCTAGATTAATAATTGGATTATCGACTTTGGTTTTACTTTTAGGTAACACGCTTTTGTTATGCCAGTTCATAGCACGCTCCTTACCTACTAAACAAAAATCACGAATAGTTGCAACGGCTTCAGCTGTTACGAGCGGGAAGTACTGCTCCTCTTCGGGAGGAAAGTTCCCAAGAACGAACTCGATTTGCTTACCCTGGGAAAACCGGTTGCCAATACCAATTCTTAAACGTGCATATTGTTGTGTTCCTATCAACTGGTTTATATTTTTCAGTCCATTATGACCCGCATCACTTCCACCAGGCTTTAGCCTTAACATACCAAATGGTAATGCTAAATCGTCAACTATAACAAGAAGGTTTTCGACAGGAATATTATACTCCTGTAAGTAATATCGAACAGCCTTTCCACTTAAATTCATGTAGGTTGAGGGCTTAAGTAGTAACAATTCGGCACTTTTAATTCTCCCCTTCGCAATATCCCCATATCGTGCAGGGGTAAATGATAAGCCTAAATCGTTCGCTAAAGCATCAACGATCCTAAAACCTACATTATGGCGGGTATACACATATTCCGCACCAATATTACCTAATCCAACAATAAGATATGGCATATCTGTATATATTTCAGTACATTTCCGTCAATAACACAAAAACTTTGGCAAGCCTTCATGCCGAAGCATTATGGAGACTTGCCAAAGAAAAAAACTCATGAAAACAAGAGTGTTTGGGTTGGCTTTATAGGTGGGCATCCCCCCTTTAGTAAAGGCCAACCTTATTATTTTCTATTACTTACCAGCCT
>JASBZJ010000051.1 GCA_029983495.1 Porphyromonas sp. | reverse complement strand
TGTAGTTTTTGCTCGTTAAGTAAGCCTAGCGATGCACAACATTTTACATGGCTATGCTTATTTATAGCCTTATATATGTTAGCAATGTGTTCAATTTCGGCTAATGATTGTGTTCGCCCCGTAGCAACTAGCGAAAAACGTTTTATTCCCTGTTTTTGGTTATAACAAGCCTGCTCAACACACACTTGTTCGCCTAATAAACCGTGGCAATCGCACCCCGTTACAAAATGTTTGCTTTGCGCACACCACTTGCAATCCTCGGGGCAATTACCGCTTTTTACATTTATAATGGAACAAGTATCGAACCGGTTACCGCAAAAATGCTGTGTTAGCCTATGGCTTGCATCATATAAAGCTTGTTTTGGAGTGGTTTGGGCTAAAGCAACAGCTTCACTACGGGTAATATTTTCACCGTTAAGTACCTTTTGTTCCATTTGGCGAACAAAAGGTATTGATGGGTTTGTAGCGCTTTTCATTTTGACCGTAGCTAAGGAGAAGTGTTTCATTGTAGAGTAAAGTTATTCGGTAAATTGAGGTGGCGTATAAACCTGTAAACTTTGAGGGGCAATGCTTATTTGAATCGAGCTACCCATACTAAGTGTTTCACCATCGAGTTGAACAAGGCCATCATGCTTGCGCTTAATAGTAATTTCCTTACATTGAAGCGATTCGATAAGGGTATTTTTTTCAACTTTCTTCGTAAATAGTTGCACGGCTAACTGGGGGGCTTGCAATGGGCTTACAGGACTAAGTATAACTAGGTCCAGCAATCCATCGTTAGGCTTGGCTCCCGGGGCAATATAAGTGTTACTACCATACTGGTTAATGTTTGCACAAGTAATAAGCATGGCCTTGCACTCGAAGGTATTACCATCAGCAGTAATTTGGTACTGTTCGGAGTCGTAGGTTATATATTCCTCAACAACACTTTTTACATACGAAAAAATGCCCCGTCGTGTAGCTTCGGCATAACGTTTTGTTATGGCAGCATCGAAACCTACACCAAACGTACAAAAGAAAGGCAAGCCATTAGCAAAGGAAGTATCGAGTGCCGAAACGTGCGCACGATGGATAATTTCGGCAGCTTTTTGCGTATCGTTGAGGGGGATACCCAAGGCTCGGGCTAAGCCGTTGCCACTCCCTTTGGGGATTATACCTAGTTTAACAGGCGTATTGTATAGCTCCTTGGCAATTTCGTTTATAGTACCATCGCCACCAACAGCAATAACCGCCTCGAAGTTATTACAAACGGCTTCTTTTGCTAGTAATGCAGCATCGTTTTCCTTCTGCGAAAAACATATATATAAACGTTCGTTATTGTGGGAATATTCTTCGGCTAAGTAAGGCAATATCTCATCCTTACTGCTAGTACCCGAAATTGGGTTTACCACGGCGAGGTACTTTTTACGGTTGTTCATAAGTATACAAAACAAGTGTTCGAGCGTTTTTAGCAATCTTAAAAGGGGTTATTGTTGGCGAAGTAATCGCTCGTGGGCAAATTGCTCGTACTTTGTACCAGGTTGCCCATAATTGGTGTAGGGCTTAATGCTAATACCTCCACGAGGAGTAAAATCGCCCCATACCTCAATATATTTTGGATCCATAAGAGCAATGAGATCCTTCATGATAATATTTACACAATCCTCGTGAAAAGCCCCGTGGCTACGGAAACTAAATAGGTATAACTTAAGGCTTTTACTTTCAACCATAAGGTCGTTAGGTAGGTAATTGATATAAATAGTAGCAAAATCGGGTTGCCCTGTAATAGGGCAAAGAGCTGTAAACTCGGGACAAACAAACCGAACGAGATAATCATTTTCGGGGTGCTTATTATGAAAAGCTTCCAATACTTCAGGGGCATAGTCGGCCTTGTATTCGGTTTTCTTCCCCAACTGGGAAAGGGTTTCGGTAGAACGGTCGGGATTATTCATATTTATACTGGGCATGATTAAATAGCATTTGAGAGGAGTTGAAGGAATAAGAAAAGGATAAATAACCTTTGTTTAAGGATGTTTCGAAACAGTTTGAGGTAGTGCTGAGAATGTTTTTTTGCCAAGAACAAAGTGTTGCCAAACAATGGAATAAGGAGCCAAAATATGGCAAGGCGACTGCAATAACGGTGGAGTATAACAAGGCTTCATGGCTTTATACCCCCTCCAAGCTTGCAGAACAGCGCGCGCAAACGAGGTTTTACCTTGCAGAAAAAAAAACAATGCCGAAATACGATCTAACCACCACCGCATACGAAGAATGGGCTTTGCTAGCTTTGGAGGTAGGTTTTTATAAATCATCACTAGATTGTTCCGAAAGTTTAGGTAAGTTTTTTGAGCATTACTTGCTGAAAGTGTAGCCCCCCCCACATGGTAAACTGTAGCATTGGGCGTATAACAAATAGAATAGCCTAAACGATTTAGTCGCCATGCTAGGTCGATTTCCTCCATGTGACTAAAAAAGTTTTCATCAAAGCCACCAACTTCTAAAAAGCTATCCCTCCGAATAAAAAGTGCAGCTCCACTAGCCCAAGCAATGGGTTGCTCGGTATTATATTGGCCGTAGTCGGCTTCGACAGCATTAAATATTCGTCCGCGACAATAGGGATAAGCATATTTATCGAGGTACCCACCAGCAGCTCCAGCATATTCAAACGAACTCCTTGCATAATAACTACATATCTTGGGTTGTACAGCAACTAACATAGGGTTATTATTAAGTAGTTCAAGCGGAGCATCTAGCCAACCTTCGGTAACTTCAACATCACTATTCAAAAGGCATACATAGGGGGTGGTAAATTGAGGGATTGCACGGTTATATCCCCCTGCAAAACCAGCATTATTAGGAAATGCAAGTAACTGAACCGACGGAAAGTTTTCGCCAACTAGGCTTAGCGAATTATCGCTTGAGCCATTATCGATTACAACAACACGAGCAATATTTTGTGGGGAATTACGTACCACTGATGGAAGGAACTGTTGCAAAAGCTTTGCCCCATTCCAATTAAGAATCGCAACAGTTATCAAAGGAGGATTATCAACCGGCATATCAATTGGCACTACATTACGTTACAATACTCTTCGCCGGGCTGTTGCAGCCCAATAGTTGCAGGGTGTATTTGTTCCACAATATCAGCATTATAGGGGGCAATTAAGCGAATATAATTATCGGTAAAGCCTCCCATGTACCCCCCATTGTTACTTCGTTCCCACAAAACAGGTCGTTGGGTTCCCTTAAAACGGGCAAAAAACTGAGCAATATTTCGGTTACTAATATCCTTTAGCATATTAGCACGGATACGTTTTTTTGCAGGGGGTACAATATGAGGTATTGATAAGGCAGGAGTACCCTCGCGCTCGCTATATGGGAAAATATGTAGCCTAGTAAAAGGCATATCGCTTATAAACTTGAAACTATCCGTAAAAAAGTCGTCGGTCTCGCCACGCATACCTACAATAACATCAAGCCCAACAAAAGCATCGGGCATTATTTGGTTTATTCGTAGCAGTCGGTCGGCAAAAAGCTCTTTTTGGTATCTCCTACGCATCAACCTTAGTACTTCGTTACTACCACTCTGCAGAGGAATATGCCAATGTGGCATAAACTTTTCGCTAGCAGCAACCGTATCGATAAGCTCATCACTAATTAAATCGGGTTCCAAGCTACTAATTCTATATCGTTCAATGCCTGGCACTTTATCTAACGCTTTAACCAAATCGATAAACTTTTCGCCTGTTGAACGCCCAAAATCACCAATGTTAACCCCTGTAAGCACAATCTCCTTTCCGCCTTCGCTAGCAACTCGTTTAGCTTGCCTAACCATGCTTTCGATTGTGCCATTACGGCTACGCCCCCTAGCCTTGGGAATTGTGCAATAACTACACGCACAATTACAACCATCTTGTACCTTAAGGAAGTGGCGAGTA
Organism: Porphyromonas sp.; assembly: GCA_029983495.1. Classification (GTDB taxonomy): domain Bacteria; phylum Bacteroidota; class Bacteroidia; order Bacteroidales; family Porphyromonadaceae; genus Porphyromonas. The sequence continues at coordinate 6,687 of JASBZJ010000051.1, read as the reverse complement.
CGATCATCCTTCGAACACCCTTCCTCGAAAATATGCATATGTTGCCTATCAGATAAGTAAAGAGGCTTATTGGTGTTAGTTGTAGATGGGTTTTGTAAAGGATTAAAGTATTCGAGTATATGTGTTACAATTTCGCTTTTTCGCCCTGCCCCAACCACCATCGATACCCCAGGAATTTGTAGTAATTTCGCACCCGCCAACTGAGCATAACACCCCGTAACAACTACTACAGCCCCTGGGTTATTGCGTACAACCTGACGAATAAGGGTTCGCGCCTTTTTGTCGGCTACCGAAGTTACTGTGCAAGTATTAATTATACATATATCAGCCTCTGTTCCTTCTGCTACATGCAATACGCCAAGTTGCTCAAGTTCTCCTGCCAATGTACTTGTTTCGGAAAAGTTAAGCTTACAACCCAATGTATAATAGGCTGCTTTTTTACCCATAAGCCTTTGGGATTCCGATAAAGTAAGCGAAGAGGAATTACACAAAGGCGAAGGAGAAGAATTTAGAGGCATTATTATTTATTTAGTTAGTTATTAGGGGTTAATAGGGAATATCGTCATCGCCAGAAAAGGCATCGACCGAGCTACCTCCCATCATGGACATGATACCGTGAACCGATGAGGGGGCACTGGCTGGTGCAAACTTGGCATATTCGCCACGAAAAATTAGCCTAAAGTCGCCAATTTCGCCATTACGGTTTTTGGCAATAATAAATACTCCCATTCCTTTTGTTGAAGTATTATCATCGGGGAAAGTTTGAATGCCATATACATCGGGGCGGTGAAGAAAGCAAACAATATCAGCATCCTGCTCTATTGCTCCCGATTCACGAAGGTCGCTTAACTGCGGTTGGCGACTGTTTGCTTCACTACTCTGTTGCCGTTTTTCAATATCGCGGTTTAACTGTGCCAAAGCAATAATAGGGATGGCAAGCTCCTTTGCCAACGATTTTAACGAACGCGAAATGAGACTGATCTCTTGCTCTCGGCTACCGTAGGCGAAACCTTCAGCACTCATCAGTTGCAGGTAATCGATAATTATTAGTTTTACCCCTTTTTCGTGAACCGCTCGCCGAGCTTTACTTCTCAATTCGAAAATCGAAAGACCCGGAGTTTCGTCAAGGTACAGAGGTTTATCGTGAATATCTACTTGCTTTGCTGCCAGAGTTTCCCACTCGTAGGCCTGAAGTTGCCCTGTTCGGAGGTTATGGAGTGGAATTTCGCATACATTGCTTACCACACGATTCATTAAATCTTCGTTCGACATTTCCAACGAAAAGAACAATGTAGGTATTTCTCGGTCGATTGAAATGTTTTTAAGCATCGTTAATGCAAAGGCTGTTTTACCCATAGCAGGCCTAGCACCAATAACAATAAGCTCGCCAGGTTGCCAACCGGCCGTAACGTGGTCAATTTCATCAAAGCCTGAGGCAAGCCCACTAATACCATCAGTTTTATTCGCAGCTTCCTCAATACGTTGCAATACCGTAGGCAGAATTTTATCAGCGCGAACCATGTCGTTGCGCATCTTTTGCTGGGTTAACTCAAAAAGACGAGCTTCGGCTTGCTGAACCTGTAAGTCGACCTCCTCGTTATCGCTGTAAGCATCGGTCATAACCTTGCTTGCAAAGCTTATGAGTTCGCGACTAGTAGATTTATCGGCTACAATATGAGCATGATAAGCTAAGTTGGCCGCACCTGCTACATTAGTAGTAAGTTCGGCAATGTATACAGCACCTCCAACTAATTCGAGTTTTCCTTCCTTACGCAGTTCTTCAGTAACGGTAAGAATATCTACCGGCTTTTGTTGTGCCGATAAAGTTTGTATAGCTTCGTATATATGTTCGTGTGCCTTTACGTAAAACGAACTAGGCGATAAAAGCTGAGCGACTTCAAAAAAACTATCCTGCTCGAGCATTAAAGCTCCAAGCACGGCTTTTTCAATTTCAACAGCTTGTGGAGGAACTAAACCATCAAACGAGGTTAAAGCTACCTTAGCTTCCGGCTGTGCTTTTCGGGTACGTTTACCACTTGTAGAACCTGCCATATTTATTCGTAGAGTTCGATATAATTATTCTACAGTAGAATAATAAGGATTAATCCAATTTTAATACTGCAAGGAATGCTTTTTGAGGCACCTGCACAGTACCGATTTGTTTCATTCGCTTCTTTCCTTCCTTTTGCTTCTCCAACAGTTTACGCTTACGGCTAATATCACCACCATAACATTTTGCAGTAACATCCTTACGTACAGCCTTAACTGTTTCGCGGGCTATTATTTTAGCTCCAATTGCGGCTTGAATAGCTATATCGAACTGTTGGCGCGGAATAAGTTCCTTCAGTTTTTCGCACATACGTCGCCCCAAGGGAACGCTATTATCGATATGAGTAAGTGTTGAAAGCGCATCCACAGGTTCACCGTTAAGCAATACGTCTAGCTTAACCAGTTTCGAAGGGCGAAAATCAGCCACATGGTAATCAAACGAAGCATACCCTCGCGAAATGCTTTTAAGTTTATCGTAAAAATCAATTACAATTTCACCTAAGGGCATATCGAATATAGCTTCTACACGGTTACCCGTAATAAAGCTTTGTTTAACAAGTATACCACGTTTATCTAAACAAAGTGTCATTACGGGACCAATATATTCTGCCTTTGTAATAATAGTAGCTCGAATATAAGGTTCCTCAATGAGGTCGATTTTTGTAGGGTCGGGTAAACCTGAAGGATTATGTACTTCTGTCATTTCGCCCTTTCTATCATATACTCGATACGAAACGTTAGGAACAGTGGTAATAACGTTCATATTAAACTCGCGATCCAACCGTTCCTGAATAATTTCCATATGTAATAGACCTAAAAAACCGCATCTAAAGCCAAACCCTAAAGCCTTACTACTTTCGGGTGAAAAGGTAAGCGAAGCATCGTTAAGTTGAAGTTTTTCGAGTGATGAGCGTAAGTTCTCGAAATCTTCGGCATCAATAGGGTAAACGCCCGCAAAAACCATTGGTTTTACTTCCTTGAACCCTTCAATGGCCTTTGCTGCCGGTCGCTCAACATGCGTTATAGTATCACCCACACGCACTTCTTTACTATCTTTTATTCCCGAAATAATATACCCAACATTGCCACAGGTTATTTCGTTTCTCGGTTGCATGCTTAGTTTTAATATGCCTACTTCGTCAGCATCGTACTCCATTCCTGTGGCAATGAATTTTACTTTATCTTGTTTCGATATAGTTCCATTTACTACTTTAAAGTAGGCAATAATTCCACGAAAAGGATTGAATACCGAGTCGAACACTAAACATTGCAAAGGTGCGTTAGGGTCTCCCTGCGGAGCTGGCACACGTTCAACAATTGCATGTAATATTTCTTCAACGCCCTGCCCTGTTTTACCACTAGCACGAATAATATCACTAGGGTCGCAACCAAGTAAATCAACAATTTGGTCTTCAACTTCATCGGGGTTAGCACCAGGCAGGTCAATTTTATTTATTACAGGAATAATTTCCAAGTCGTTATCGATTGCAAGATACAAGTTACTAATTGTTTGAGCTTGTATCCCTTGTGATGCATCCACAACAAGCAAAGCCCCTTCACAGGCAGCAATTGAGCGCGATACTTCGTAACTGAAATCGACGTGCCCAGGAGTATCAATTAGGTTGAGCGTATAGGTATCCCCCCCCTCGGAATACTGCATCTGTATGGCATGGCTCTTAATAGTAATACCTCGTTCGCGCTCCAAATCCATATCGTCGAGTAATTGATTTCGCAAGTCCTCGGCGGAAACAGTTCCTGTTTTCTCCAAAAGGCGGTCGGCTAAGGTACTCTTGCCATGGTCGATATGCGCAATAATACAGAAGTTTCGTATAAATCTCATGCTCGTTTTCTAAATAAATTTGGTTCCAGGGGGATTAAACTTTTCGTTCATTTTCCCAATTAATTGCTACATAAAAGCCCCTGTTTTCTCAAAGGCTTTAACTGCACAAAGTTACACATTTCTTAAAGCTTCTCCTAGTAAGGCGGTTATTACTGTAGAAATATTTCGTAATCATCTCTACAAAAAAAGGGGGTAAAACAATGTGTATACCCCCAAATAATAAAACTATGAACTACAAATTAGCTACTGTAGGGGGTAGGATCGGTTACACCTGCCTCGGCAAAAGCCAGCTTGCGTTCTTTGCAAGTACCACATGCTCCACAATGTAAATCCTTCCCCTGATAACAACTATAGGTATTTTCGTAATCAACCCCAATTTTTGCTCCACGTTTAATAATATCGGTTTTCTTCATTAGGGTATATGGGGCTACAACCTCCACGGCATTTGTAGTTCCAGCCTTTATAGCGTTGGTAATTCCATCAATAAATTCGGGTCTACAATCAGGATAAATAAAGTGGTCGCCACCATGGTTAGCAATATATAGTCGTTTATAGCCTCGGCTTTCTGCTAACCCAGCAATAATAGCTAACATTATTCCATTCCGAAAAGGAACAACAGTCGAAGACATGTTGTCGGCATCATACTCGCCAAGCTTAACATCTCCACCACTTATTAACAAGTCGCTACGAAAATACTTATTCATAAAGTCGAGCGAAATAACAATATGCTCAATTGCAAGTTGCTCACATTGCTTCATGGCACAGGCAATCTCGCGCATATTATGCTTACTTCCGTACTCGAAGCTTACGGCAAGCGCAATGTCGCGAGCATACTCCCAAAGCAATGTTGTGCTATCTATTCCACCAGAAAGGAGTATTATGCCACTTTTATTCGGTGCCTCATTTGTGTACATTTTATAAAGAAAGTAATCCTAAACCGTTTAATACGACCTTGCAAATAATACACGTTGCTTGGAAGGGTTACCTGTAACCATGCATTTACCAGGAGTTTTATCTCCATCGAATGGAATGCAACGAATGGTAGCTTTAGTTTCTTCCTTAATGCGAGCTTCGGTTTCGGGGGTTCCGTCCCAATGAGCAAGTATAAAACCACCCTTTTCAATTTCTACCTTAAATTCGTCGTAACTATCCACGGTACGAGTAACCGACAGCATAAAAGCTTTTGCTTTTTCGAAAATACTCTTTTGCATTTCGGGGAGTAAATTATCGATGTACGAAGCAATTCCATCGAAAGGTAAACTTTGCTTCTCGAGCGTATCGCGCCTTACTAGTTCAACTGTGCCATTTTCGAGATCACGTTGCCCAAGAGCTAAACGAATGGGTACTCCACGAAGTTCGTATTCAGCAAACTTCCAGCCAGGCTTTTTAGCATCATTATCATCGAGCTTTGCAATAATTCCCCTATTCTTTAAATCCTTAATAAGGGGTTCAACCTTTTGTCGGATATCATTCAATTGTTCAGCAGTTTTATAAATAGGAACAATAACCACATGCAAAGGAGCTAATTTTGGGGGCAACACTAAGCCATGGTCGTCGCTATGGGTCATTATCAAAGCTCCCATTAAGCGAGTCGAAACTCCCCACGAAGTTGCCCAAACCAATTTTCGTTGCCCATCCTTATCAAGGAAGGTAACATCGAAAGCTTTGGCAAAGTTTTCGCCTAAAAAGTGTGAAGTGCCAGCCTGCAAAGCTTTTCCATCCTGCATCATTGCCTCAATACATAGGGTTTCAACGGCTCCAGCAAATCGCTCAGAGGCACTTTTCACGCCTTTAATTACGGGAACTGCAAGAACATTTTCAGCAAAATCGGCATATACATCTAACATTCGTTGAGCCTCTTCCCAAGCCTCCTGTTCTGTAGCGTGGGCTGTGTGGCCTTCCTGCCAAAGAAATTCGGCCGTACGAAGGAATAACCGAGTACGCATTTCCCAACGAACAACATTTGCCCACTGATTGCACAAAATAGGTAAATCACGCCAACTCTGGATCCAATTTTTATACGTTGCCCAAATAATAGTTTCGCTTGTGGGGCGCACAATAAGTTCTTCTTCAAGTTTTGCCGCAGGATCCACCACAACTCCACTTCCATCGGGCGAAGCTTTAAGCCTGTAATGCGTAACTACGGCACACTCCTTAGCAAATCCTTCAACATGGTCGGCTTCACGGCTAAGATAGCTCTTAGGAATAAACAGGGGAAAATAAGCATTTACGTGCCCCGTTTCCTTAAAGCGATGGTCTAATTCATGTTGCATTTTTTCCCATATAGCGTAGCCGTAGGGTTTTATTACCATACAACCTCGCACATCACTATTTTCAGCTAATTCTGCGTTGTTCACGAGGTCTAAATACCATTGCGAATAGTTTTCGCTTCGTGGTGTAAGAGCTTTTTTTTCTCGAGCCATATTTTTGTAGTTACCTAATAAATAGTAGTATAGCAATATTTTCTGCAAAGATACAAATAAAGCCCTTGCAGTATTCAACACTATGATGGTAAGGGAACTACTATACAAAACAAAAAAGTTCAGGTTTATCATTTAACTGATAAAAAAGCCTAGGTACAAAACCTTATTTACTTGTGAGTAAATAATAAAACCATCAAAACTTTTTATTGTTTTATCAGGTCAAATTCGGGGTTTATTGGGCAATAAAAAAAAGAAGACCCTAAAAAAATCGTACCTTTGCTTAAGTGATAATAGGCTATTAAATAAAAACTAGTTCAGGAATAATAAGAAGAGTACCGTACATCACGCTTATGATGAATTACACACCAATTGAAC
>JASBZJ010000050.1 GCA_029983495.1 Porphyromonas sp. | reverse complement strand
ACACCGGCCCGCCCCTACAAATGCCCGAACTCACAGCGTACAAGCCTCAAACTTACACTTGGTTTGGATTGGTACAAAAGTTTGCACACTACCATTGTTGAATTTCTATCTGAAGCAAGCCCCTTAGTAACATACCCAACAATTGTGCTTATAGCTCTCGCTGAAATAGATTACCTTTGTATACGTAGCCTGTATGGGGAACTAATGGCAAGCAGGTTACCCACATTATTTAAACGGGCTACAACATAATAGCTCGCATAAACAGGGAGCTACACCATATGTGCAACAAAGAAGCGACCTATAAACCACGAAAGTTTAACTACTTCGAGTAATGAAAAACCTCATCTCTATTGAGCAATGTTCGCAACAAGATATTATGCGAATTTTAAAACGAGCTGCCTCGTTTGAACAGAACCCCAACCGCACAACGCTCGAAGGGCGTATTGTAGCAACGCTATTTTTTGAGCCTTCAACCCGAACACGGTTAAGTTTCGAAACCGCCGTACAACGTTTAAGGGGGCGTGTTATAGGTTTTTCGGATGCAGGGACAAGTAGCACAACGAAAGGGGAATCGCTGCACGATACCATTAAAATTGTATCGAACTATGCCGATGTAATTGTTATGCGTCATTTTTTGGAAGGAGCAGCCTTATATGCATCGGAAGTTACCACTACACCCATTGTAAATGCAGGCGATGGTGCACACCAGCACCCAAGCCAAACCCTCTTGGATTTATACAGCATACAAAAAACACAACAAACACTGTTGAACTTAAATGTGGTAATGGTAGGCGACCTCCGTTTTGGGCGAACTATTCACTCGCTTATCGAGGGGCTTTCGTCGTTTCAACCTCATTTTATATTTGTTGCTCCCGATGAACTTGCCTTACCCGAAGAGTATTTTCGATATTGTCGGAACCATGGACTTTCGTACGAAGTTACATCGCAATTTACCCCTGAAATAATTGCTCAAGCCGACATATTATACATGACCCGTGTACAAAAAGAACGCTTCACCGACCCCGATGAATACGAAAAAGTAAAGGACGTATACATCCTTAAACGAGCTATGCTCGAAGGGGCGAAACCAAACTTGAAAATTTTGCACCCCTTACCACGGGTACACGAAATAGCTACTGATGTAGATTCGCACCCTGCAGCATATTACTTTCAGCAAGCTCAGAATGGCTTGTATGTTCGTCAAAGTATACTTTGCGAGGTGCTCGATTTAGAGCCACGATAAGCTATAAATCCCCCAAAAATAAAAAAGACCATCCATAAAATAAAAGCCTATACAACCATGGAAAAAAAAGTTATGCCAGTGGCCACTATTTGCGAAGGTATTGTAATCGACCACATCCCTAGCGATAAGCTTTTTGATGTGGTAACTTTACTCCATTTAGAGCATGCCACCGGAGCGGTTACAATAGGGAATAATTTAGAAAGTGCCTACCTCGGAAAAAAAGGGATTATAAAAGTTGCCGATGCTCAGTTCAGCGATGAACTATTAAACCGCATTGCAATAGTTGCCCCCAACGTACACCTTAACTTTATAGAGAATTACGAAGTAGTTGAAAAACGAAAAGCAACCTTACCCGAACATATATACGGAATTATACGTTGCCCTAATGTAAAGTGCATTACCAACAACGAACCAATGCAAACCCATTTTATTACCAAACAAGCTGAAAACGAAGAGTTTTTTGAATGCCATTATTGTGGTCGTAAAATTGAATCGGATAAAATTGAACTACTATGAACAAAACATTTCTTTCCCCCACACCCATTATAAGTCCATTACCTGCTGTTATTGTTACAGCATGCGACAGGCAAGGCAACAGTAACCTTATGACAGCCTCGTGGACGGGAATAGTATGTTCTTCGCCAGCTATGTGTTATGTTAGCATTCGCCCCGAACGCTATACCTATTCTATGGTTAAGGAGACCATGCAATTTGCCATCAACCTTACCACGCCCGAAATGGCACAAGCAACCGACCTTGTTGGGGTAAAAAGTGGTAGGAGTGAAAACAAATGGCAGCTTAGTGGACTACATAAAGCCGATGCACATATTATTTCGTGTCCCCTTGTGGCGGAAAGCCCTTTATCTATTGAGTGTGCCGTGCGCGAAATTATTCCCTTAGGCAGCCACGATATGTTCCTAGCTGAAATAGTTTCAGTTGCAGCAAATAGCGAACTTATCGACAACAAAACCCAAAAGCTAAAAAAACAAGCTTTTGCCCCACTAGTATATTCGTTAGGGAACTATATGGATACCGATAAAGTACTAGGGAGTTTTGGCTACTCGGTAAAAGACAAATAAAACTACCGCCCTAAAGCTCGTAAAATAAAATTGCTATATTGATTATACTATGGAAGCTAATCAACAACCATTTGGGCAACAAACCGTTGCTCCTCGCAAAAAAAACAAAGTTGCTTTAACAATAGGTATTATTGTTGCTGTTATTGTTGTATTAGGGCTTATGCTTATTAGCCCATACAATAAACTTGTAACTATGCAGGAAAATACAAACGTAACGTGGTCGCAGGTGGAAAACCAATACCAGCGGAGGCTGGATCTTATACCGAACCTTGTAAACACAGTAAAAGGGTATGCCTCACACGAACGCGAAACCCTCGAAGGTGTAATTCAGGCTCGTGCCAATGCCAGCCAGATGAAAATTGACCCGAACACTATGACCGATGAACAGCTAAGTAAGTTCAATAACACACAACAACAGTTATCGCAAGCTCTTGGCAGGCTTATGGTTGTTGTTGAACGTTACCCCGAACTTAAAGCCGACGAAAATTTCCGTCAATTGCAAGCTCAGCTCGAAGGTACCGAAAACCGCATTGCTGTAGCCCGCATGGATTTTAACAACACCGCAAAGGAGTATAACACGTACCGACGCAAATTCCCTACCAATATAGTTGCGGGTATGTTTGGATTTAAACACAAACCATACTTCGAAGCTGCTCCCGAAGCCACGCAAGCACCAAAAGTTGAATTCTAAACGGAACAAGGTTATTTTCGATGAACTCTTTCGTTTGGTAACGACCTAAAGCGAGGTAATTGCTACCCTAGGAATGGATGTGTTTCAATTTTAGGGGAAGAAGCTTTGCTGGTGTGCGTACAAACACCACTTAGGGTGAACCCTATGTTTAACATTGCTAAAAAGCTACGAATAGCGCAATCTAAAATAGCAGCTCAGAATAAGTACTAATGAATAAGCTACGCCTTGCAACCATAACCCTTTTACTATCGCTTCAGTTTGTTTTTGCCAGCCCCAAGAACAAAGTATATCATGTAAGTGATGTACCCAATGTGCAACTGATGGATAAATCACGCTATGTTAGCGACCCCGAAAACTACCTCAGTAGTGAAACAGTTTATGTGGTTGATGCTAAACTTGCTGAACTCCGTCGCAATTTTGGGGTAGAAGCTGTAGTGGTTGTTATTCCGTCCACAGGAAAAGTTCCCATTGAAACGTTCGCCCGCGACCTATTACGCCAATGGGGTGTAGGTTCGTCGAAGGACAACAATGGTATTGTTGTTGTTGTAGCAATTGAGGATCATCAGTTCCGAATCGAAACAGGCTATGGAAGCGAAGCTATTATAACGGATGCTACGGCAATAATGCTTTTCGACCGTTACGTAAAAGAACCTTTTAAAGCGGGTAATTACAATAAGGGCATATGCGATGTTATTGATGGCATTTACCAACAAGTAGCGAGCTACAGCAATCCCGAACAAACAAATAACAACATGCCTACGAATAGTATTCGTTGGCATAGCCCTCTACTCTACGCACTACTCGCAGGGTTATTCCTAGTAGGTATAGTTATTTTTGTTACAGCCATATCGCGTATAAAACAGTGTTATAAACACTATGGAGCCTATGCTACACAGCAAGCCTCGCGCATTGCATTAGCTAACACGTTATGGTTGGTCGTTCTATCGCTACCATTAGCCATTATATTGGGCATATGGTATTATGGCTTCTATTCACGCAGAATAAAGGTAAGTAGCCAATATTGCCCCAATTGCAACCAGCCTACCTTCCACAAATGTGGTTTACAAAATTCCAACGTTGCAAGCCTGGTTTCGCCGGGTCAGCTTGTTGAACAAAAACTTGGTAGCGTAATATATGGAGGGGCGTATTGTAGCAATTGTGGTTTTGGTAAAGTGTATCGCTTGCAAATACCCAATTCGAAGTATTCGGTTTGCCCCATATGCCATACCCGAAGCTACCATATTTATAAAACAGAAATCTTTAATGCAGGCAACCGCAACTACGAACGTAAGTATTATAAGTGCGAAAATTGCCAATATACCGAAACGCACGATACTCCCACAAACAACAATGATAAAAACATGTTGTTAAGGGGTATAATTATAGGCTCAATATTATCGCGACGTAATCGAGGAGGTGGTTATGGAGGTTATGGAAGCTTTGGTGGAGGCTCGGGCGGAGGTGGCGGTGCAACAGGTAGTTGGTAACAAACCATCATTACGCTATACGCCTATTTTTCAACCTTAATACATACTGCTTAATTAACAATTAACTATGCGTAAAGTAAAAAGCTATACCCCACATTGGCGCCCTGGGCAAAACGATAAGCGAAAAAAACGCACACACCTACGGAATCGAGTAATCGTAATCTCCACAGTGGCAATTGTTTTAGTAGTTCTTTTAGGTGTATTGTTGTTATTTCTCCCTATAGGTAAACAAAACCGTATAGGGTATGCCTATGTATACCCCACCTCAACAACAAATAGCGTAACCGCACAACTCGAAAACGAAATTGGGTTAAACACGCCAACTCTGTTTAAGTTTTATGCAAACCTGTGCAGACTCGATAATAAGCTACGCGAAGGGCGTTATGCAGTAACCGGGAAAATGAGTTCCTATGCGATACTTCACCGCCTAATTAGCGAGGGCCAACAACCCATAAAAGTTTCGTTTTCTTCGGTACGCACACAAAAGGAGTTGGTGGAAAAACTTACCGCTAACTTGCAAATGTCAACTCAAGAGCTCGAATCATTATTAGCCAACGCATCATTTTGCGCCACATATGGGCTGGATACAGCAACGATTCGGTGCCTATTTATACCCGATAGCTACGAGTTTTATTGGAATGTAAAACCCAAAGCATTAGTAGAAAAAATAGCCGGCAACTACCAAAACTTTTGGAACGAAAACCGAAAAAAGAAGCTCGAGGAAGAAGGGCTAAAGCCGAGTGATATATCAATTATTGCAAGCATTGTTGAGGAAGAAAGCAACAAAACCGATGAATATAGTCGCATTGCAGGGTTATACATTAACCGGTTGCGTCGTGGGATGCCCTTACAAGCCGATCCAACGGTAAAGTTTGCGCTACAAAACTTTGCTCTAAAACGAATTACATCAGCTCAAACAGCTACCAATTCGCCGTACAATACCTACCGTATTATCGGGCTACCCCCAGGGCCAATTCGTTATCCACAAAAAAGTACGCTCGAAAAAGTACTCAATTACGAGTCACATCGCTTTATTTATATGTGTGCAAAAAGCGACCTCTCGGGGTACCACGTGTTCGCAACGAACTATACCGACCATTTATCCAATGCATACCGTTACCAACGGAAACTCGATTCGTTACAAATAAAAGCGGAGCAATAAAGCTACTATCATGACTATAGAACAAACCGAAAGAACTGAACTTTTACTGGGGAAAGAACAACTTGAACGGATAAAAAACAGCCATGTGCTTGTTGTTGGTGTCGGTGGGGTTGGCGGGTTTGCCTTAGAAATGCTAGCACGTAGTGGCGTTGAAACATTTACAATAGTGGATGCCGACCGCATTTCACTAAGTAACTGTAATCGGCAAATATTAGCATTACCTAGCAATGTGGGCGAACTTAAAGCCGAAGTTGCCAAACAACGTGTACTTAGTATTAACCCTACAGCAAAGGTTACGGTTATTGCTCATTACCTTGAAGAAGCGGACGCTCGCCCCCTAGTGGAACAAGGGAACTTCGATTTTGTACTCGATTGCATCGATACTGTTATTCCCAAATGTGCACTTATCGAAGCCTGCGTTAGGCTAAAAGTTCCCTTTATATCGTCAATGGGAGCAGGAGCCAAAACCGATCCTACTCGTATAAAAATTGCCGACATTTCTAAAACCGAATACTGTTCGCTTGCCCGCGTAGTTCGACGCAACCTTGCCGAAAAAAAAATAAAAAAGGGAGTACCTGTAGTATATTCGTCTGAAGTACCTATTGCAACCGCAGTAAAAAAAGGCAGTAGCGAAAAAGGTAAAGGCACAACAGTGGGAACTATATCATATTTGCCCAATTTATTTGGTGGTTATATGGTTGCCTACACTCTAGAAAAGCTGGCTACAAACAAAAAAATAACTAGCGCAAGCAAATAAATATATGCCTCCATTCGTTCAGGTAGAACAGTTAAAAAAGTCATTTGGCAAGCTCGAAGTGTTACACAACATTTCGTTTCGGGTTGATAAGGGCGAATATGTAGCAATTATGGGGTCATCGGGTTCAGGTAAAACAACGCTACTACAGTTGCTTGGCTTACTCGATACCCCCAATGAGGGAACTATCAGCATTAATGGCATAGCTACCATTTCGCTCAGTGAACGAAAAAAAGATATATTTAGAAACCAACGTATTGGTTTTGTATTTCAATTCCACGAGCTATTACCCGAATTTACAGCACTGGAAAATACTATGTTACCAGCACTTATACGAGGGGATTCGTTTCGCACCGCTCGGAAAAAAGCCGAAGAGTTACTCGAAGTGCTTTCGTTACAACACCGCTCAGCACACAAACCTAGCGAACTTTCGGGGGGAGAAAAACAACGTGTTGCCGTAGCCCGTGCCCTTATTAACAAGCCTGATTTACTACTTGCCGACGAACCTTCGGGTAGCCTCGATGAAGCCCATAAAGAGGAATTGCACGAACTTTTTGATAATGTAAAAAACAATTGGGGGCAAACTATGATTATTGCCACACACGATAACCACTTAGCTCAGCGAGCCGACCGCATATTGCGACTCGAACACGGGGTTATACTTTCATAAGCTGCTACACGAAAAAGTTAACGATAAACTGTATGCTGAAAGGTTTTTTTCGTATTTTTCGGTTCAATAGTAACGACATAGGTTTAGCCCTACTATTATTTGCCCTAATTGTAGGGGCTGTTGCGTTATTTTCGTTTAACAACAATTCGAATAATGCGCCACAAAACACCCCACCCACAGCAAATTACGTTAGTTCGGCTAGCGATTCGATTCGTACAATTGATTTGGAACGAAAAGTAATTGATAAAACAAATCGCGAAACAAGTGCTGATTATGTTGGTCCTCCACAGAAGGAGAATTACACGCCCAAACGAAGAATACCCGAGGGAGCTACTGTTGACCTTAATAAAGCCGATAGTGCAACGCTAACCCTTGTTCCAGGTATTGGACCAACATACGCACGTCGCATAGTTGCCCTTCGCAACCGACTTGGTGGCTATTATACCATACTGCAATTACAGGAAGTTTATGGCATGACCCCAACACGCTATAGCGAAATAAAAAAATATTTTAGCCTTGCCGAAAAACCACAACGCTTGCGCATAGCCACACTAGCATACGATAGTATTCCTCAGCATCCCTATTTATCGAGGGAACAGCACAACGCCATTGAACGTATTCTATTTCGTGATGGTAAACTTCGTGGATGGAAACAACTTCTTTCGCTCGAATGCTTCTCGCACGATGATAGCATTCGCCTTTCGCATTACTTTATTATGGAATAGTACCTCGTAAAAAACAATGCCATGATTACAAAAATATACCCTAAAAACCCCGATTACAAAGTACTACAGAACCTAATACACGCTATTGAGGATGGGGCTTTGGTAATATACCCTACGGGGATTGGCTATGCATTGGGGTGCAATGCCCTAAAACAAAATGCTGTTGAAGAGCTTTATCGCTTAAAGCAAAGCAATATAAAAAAACAACGCTTTGCTATAATGTGCCCAAGCATAGCATCGGCTGCGCAGTATGCCCGAATCGATAATCAGGCATTCAACTACATTAAAACACATGAACACGAAGCTATTACCTACCTTTTACCATCGCTATCATCGTTGCCCAAAATATTAAAGAAGTCGGGCGAAATTGGTATTCGGCTTTCGCTACATGCTGTAACAACACTTATACTCGAAAATCTTAACGCTCCGCTCATAACGGCATCATTACCTATTCGAAAAAACGAAAAGGAATACCTTACAAACCCCGAGCTAATTAACGAAGAATATGGCAACAGCGTTTACACCGTTATTGATGGTGGCTTAGCGGAAGGCAGTGTGTCGGCCATAATTAATTTACAAACATCCGGACCCACAGTAATTCGTACATCAGCTCCTCTTCAACTCTAAAATTCTTCAACTGTAAGCATGAATCTTCCCCGATTTGTACTTAAAACTTGGTACTGTTTACCCGTTATAGCCATTATTGCAGGGGTATTACTGTTTGTAGCATGTGCAAAACAAGCCTCACCCGAAGGCGGACCTTACGACATGGCACCTCCTCGGTTTATTAAAAGTACCCCGGTAGCAGGTGCTGTAAACGTAAAAAAAAGAACCATAAAGCTACGCTTCGACGAAAATGTTAAGCTCGAGCGACAAAGCGAAAAGGTTGTTTTTACTCCTCCACAACTATTACCTCCAAAAATTACAGCGGGTGTTGGTAAAACCATTACCATAAAGTACGAACAACCTTTTATCGATTCCACAACATATGTAATCGACTTTGCCGATGCCATTGTAGATTTAAACGAGGGGAACCCTCTCGAAGGGTTTTCTTTTGCCTTTTCAACAGGGGCTACTATTGATAGTATGGTTATTTCGGGCAAGGTTATAGATGCCGAAACTCTCATGCCTTTGCCTAATCTTACGGTAGGTATTTATAAACATTTTATCCCCGAGGATTTAAGCAGTAAAGCAATGCTTCGCATAACACGAACAACCAACGAAGGAAACTTTACCATTACACATGTAGCACCAGGAAAATATAAATTATTTGCAATAAACGATATTGACCGCTCGTACAACTACACGGGAGCAAGCGAAGGGATTGCTTTTTTGGACGAAGAAGTAGAAGCCGTTCTCCCCAAAAAAGAACAACAAACAAGTATTGATAGTGTTCCACAAAAACAAGGAAACGATTCGATAGCAAACATAGTACCTAAGGCTAATGCTAACACTAACACCTCAAATAGTTTTTCGATGGCTGGGAACAACGATATACCGTCAGCTAATACCGTTAATGCCGATACTGTTCAAAACCAACTTACCGACTCAGCCGGAATAGCGAGGCAAAGTATCCCCGATTCAATAAATGGGGAAACTACAAATAGCGAAAATAGTAACGAACTACGCTTCGAAACGATCACTCCCCGGCAACCAATTCCCGATCACCTGCTACTCTACTCGAAGAAGAAACGAGGGAATATAGCTTTGCAACGTGCATCGCGACCTGATTCGGCTCAAATTAAACTAGTTTTTACCGCTCCTATTGACTCATTACCAATACTATCGTTAATTACACCACAAACAAAACCAGCAAAAGAGCCTAAATTGGAATTAGGCGACAGCCACACTGAAGTAACCTTTTGGATAATCGATTCAACATTATATAACCGCGATTCGTTACAATATCGCATAAATTACTGGGCAAGCGATTCGCTAATGAACTTAGTACCGAAAACAGATACCTTAACCCTTGTTCATAAAAAAAAGTCGTCGCTCCAAAATAAGCGAACAAAAAGTATATTTCAACTTCTTATTGAGAAGAATCGCGAAAAGAAGCGGAAAAAGCATATTGCCGACTCGCTTCAGATCGCCAAACGAAAGGGTCAAATACCCGACTCTATTCCAAGCGATTCTATTCCTGCAACCGACTCCATAGCAAAAACGCCACCTCTAATAGTATCATTGGTGGCACAGGCTCCACTACGCAAAGGCTTCCCTGGCGAACCACTTTATATCGAACTGAGCCAAGTTCCCCAAAACATCGATACTACTCGTATGCACCTCTACTACATTACAGTAGATTCGGCAAAACTGCAACAACAAAATGAGCAAATACCTTCAATAACGGCACAAGATAGCACTGCAAACATTAATCAAAGCCAAGCAGAAGCCAATGAAAAGAACCAACAAGCTCGCGAAGATGCCTTTAGAGGTGGAGCAACAAACCCTTATGAAAGTGGAGTAGAACGTTACAATAATCCCGAAAACAACTCGCCAACTACCCCCAATAACAATACACAACAAGGCAACAACAACGAAAAAATATCAATACCTGAAGGGGAGAAAACCGAAGTTCCCTTTACCCTTTCACCCAACGCACTCCATGCTAGGCGTTACAGACTTAACTTCGAACAAAAGTTCAACAGCTATTACATGCTTAAAATAGATAGTGCTGCCATAATTGGAGCTTATGGTGCAGTTAACGAAAGCACCGAGCTAGGAATTAAATCGGAAGCAGAAACTAATTTTGGCTCGTTACTTATTGTTGTAGACTCGCTATTGCATAGCTCCCCCGCCTATATGGAACTACTTACCGAAGCCGACAGTGTACTCGAACGAAAACATATTATAGATTCAGTTATTTTCAGCAACATAACCCCAGGCACCTATTATACACGCATTTGGTTCGATAGGAATAATAATGGTACTTG
>JASBZJ010000049.1 GCA_029983495.1 Porphyromonas sp. | reverse complement strand
GGAACTATCAGATAGACGAAAATAAACGCCTCCGAACGAATGTGGTATTAACACATATTAAATCGGGGCAAACATATCAGTATTCTGAATTTGCAACCAATGGAAGTACAATAGTATCCGATTCTGTTGTACAGGATATTAAAAAGAATTCTATCACCGCCGAAACTACCTTTTACCACACTATTGCTAAGGGGTATTACGATATTGGTTACAAGTTTTACGGAGCAAAAGTAGCTTCGGATATTTATAATATATTAGGTGCCACTCATGATAACTCATCAATTTATACTCATCAGTTGTATGGGCAATACTCGTACCGTAATAATGGTTGGGGAAGTGCTTTTACGGCTAGAATTGATTGGTTAAATAACCACCTCTATAAGGTTAAACAATCGTTATTTAAACCTACTGTTGCTGCTTCAGTTTATCGGTTGTTTAACGATTCGAACCAATTAACTTTTTACGGTTACTATACTTACGTTGAACCATCCTTGGGGCTTCGTAGTGATAATCAACGTATGCTACTCGACAATATTTACTATAGAGGAAACCCTAAGTTAAAACCTTATTCGGTTTTTTATTCTTCGCTAAGCTACGAACACGTTAATGAGTGGTTGTATTTTGAACTTAAACCAAACTTTAGTTATTACATAAGACCTATTGTTACCCTCTATAATTATGCCGATGGAGGCGATAAAATATTTCAGGAACCTGTAAATGCTTTAAACACGAAGTATTATAGTTTTGAGTATGTTTTTCAGGTAAAACCTTTCTCATCGCTTCTTGTACTATCTGCTTATGGCGATTTATCATGGAAGAACCTACAGCTTTCGAAGAACGAGTACGTACGCTTTTTCGAGCATCCTATAAATTACTCTATAACCCTTAACCTTAATAAGTTTAAGATATACTACCAAGGGAACCTATTTTTGGAGCAGATAAGTGGTATTAATATTTCAACCACCGAAAACCGATCGACCATCGGTGTGCAATACAATACTAATCGTTTTTCGGTATTTGCGCAGAGTCTCTTCTTTTTAACCCAGCCTAAGTATAATAGTCGAACAGTTTCTAACAGCATTGTGCAAACTGAAAGCCGAATGACCTACCTAGATCAACGTTCTCTTTTTACAGTTGGTTTTTCATTTAACTTCAATCAAGGCAAAGCTCCTAGTCAGAAGACGCAGACGAGTAATATTGATACCGAAACAGGGAAATTCTTATAGTGTTATTTATTTAGCATAAGTGGGGGGCGGGCACTTGAGGTTCGCCTCCCCATATATGTTGAAGTATATTTGGTTTTGTGTTGATAGCAAATATGCGTAGTGGTGACGTAATTGTTGAGGGTTTACCCTTGAGAGCCTATTTTACTGAACACCTGTAGCGTGATCCAAATCATTTTGCTTAAGCGAAAGGTTTCGTTCGAGTTTGACTTTTTCCCCATTATTGAAGTTAAGTGTAAGTTTTAACCCTACATAAAAGGCTTTGATATTGTTCCAGCGATATTGTTTAAAGTCGTTTCCCTCAATTGTTTCTGTAAACTTTATATACTTCTTAAATGGGCATTGAGTTACTAAGGTTACGTTAAAGAAACTGTTGAAAAATGATTTAGTAGCGTACAATGAGTAGTTGTGGTCATGTCCATAATATACTTGGAATATTGGTGGCTGATGCATGTACGAATACATGATACCAAAATAAATATTGTAAGGCAGTGTTACATCAATAGAGCTGTATACATTGTACGATAATGCTACTTTTGTATCCTCTTTCGTTTGCTCAAATCTGTACTTAGCCACATCGCCATATATATTAAACGATACCCAATTTGTAGGGCGGTAATTCATCATTGATGATAGCTTTAATATCTGCTCACTCGTTCCGTTTATGAAACTATTAAACAGAGTTTTCGTATTATTTCCTTCAATCCAGTAATGGGATATAATAGGGTGTTTGGTGTATTTATAATCGGCTGTAATATTTGTAAAATACTTGTTCCCATAAAACATTATTCCTAGTGATAGGGCATTTTCGGAAGCGTAACGTAGCTTATGGTTCCCAAAAGAGACATTATAATCATCTTTTTGCTCCCAAAACGGATTTATAGACCAAATAGAAGGTCGAATAATACCGTAATAGTATGATAACGAAATTTGCGATGTTTTCGTTGGTGATAATGATAGGGATGTTCTTGGAACAATATTGAAGTATTTCGTTTTAACGGAGGGGCGGTTATGCTCTAAGGTAATTTGTGATGTAGTATATTCGGCTCTACTCCCAACATTTAGTGCGATGTTTCGCCATTCATAACTAACATTAATATAGCCTGCTATTGCATTAAACCATTGTACTAACTTGTTCCTCCCCTCAACTTCATGTCTCTTCCAGTTATCCTTTACGTTGTTTTTTGAGTAGTAATAAGGGTTTGCTTTTGCATATCGTAAAACGTCAAGTACTCCTCCTTTAATTGTAAATGCAGAGTTGTTGAATAACAGTATGTCGCCATTAAAAGTGTGTTCTTGTAATCCACCATTCGATTGGTTCTTAATATAATGCCATTGCCCATTTTGTTCAGTCGAAACTTCATAGTTGCGAACATCGGGGCTATACGAAAATCGGTACCCTAATGTCAATTTATTTATATTATTCTTTGTCAAATGACGGAAGAGAAGGTTGCTTTCAAGGGCTGCTTCGTTTGTTTTTGTTCTATTGCTAATATTAATATTTTTCTGTGTTTCATTATTTAAGCTGAATGCTTGTGTCCCTTTTAGTAGCGAGTTTATTAAAAGAGAATTTATATGTACATCAGCATAAATAGTATTGAGCGAATCAATTTCGTATTCTGCCAAAACTCTGCCTATATTAAGGTGTGTTTTACCCCCAACTTCGCTAGTTGTTGCAAATTCACTTTTTGAGTTGTTATGCTTAACATCCCTTCTCAATCCCAGAGTTTGCCCCTTTTGTGCATCTAATTGATAATTGTAAATGGTTGAAAGTTTGAATTTCCCTTTTACAAGAATCATACTTAGTAATGCATTTATTCCCGGTAGAGTTGTTGCTTCTAAGCTTGTGCGAATACTGTAACCATCAAGTTTTTTTCTGTTGGTTATTATATTTATTATAATACTCCCCGAATCTGTTTCGAATGATGCGTCAGGGCTTGTTATTATTTCAACTTTTTCAACACTCGTTGCTGGAATACTGGCAAGTACTTCTGTCGGGTTTTGTGTTGCACTTCGAAATGGTTTTCCATTTAGATAGACCGAAAAATTTCTTGATCCTTTAACCTGAAGTCCTCCTTTCCCATCTACAGTTACCATGGGAACTCTACGCATTGCAGTAAGTAAGTCCTCATTACTTGTTGCCTTATCTCTTGCCATATTATACACTACTGTGCCTAGAGGGGTTATTGTAATTAGCTTCTTACGCTCGGTGATAACCACATCGGCTAATTGGGTGTTCTCTTCTGTAAGGGTAATGTGTAATATGTTATTTTGAGGAATTGTAATTGTTTGTGAATGTGTTACAAATCCAATGGATGAAAAGCTTAAATAATATGTTCCTTTAATTTACCTGTGTTTTTGGGGTATTGCACAAAAGTTCATTGAGCTTAGCTTTTAGGTTTTCGCCACGCAAATTACGGGCAACAATATAGCCGTTAGGGTCGATGATAATAACTTCGGGTATAGTTTTTACCTTATAACTGTTTATTGCATCGTAGTTATTGTCGATTATAGTTTTCCAAGGAACAATATTGGGGTTGCAATAAATACGCTTGTCATTGCTGACCTCTACACAAACAGTAACGAAATTTATGGGGTAATTGGCATACTTTTCGTTAAGCTTAATAAGTTCCTGCGTTTGTATGCGACAAGGCTCGCACCAGTCGGCAGAAAAATCAACTAAAGTATACTTACCCATTTCAATAAAATCGGAAAAATAAGCAGGTTCACCGTTAGCTAATGCTCCTTGGAAGTTCGTATAAGGATTCCCTTCGTTTGTACGAACACCATTATTAAACAGTTTTGCCATATACTCAACTTGCTTATTATTGCGGATTACGGAACCAAGTTCTCCCGTAATTCGATTAAAGCTTTTAATATCCTGTTCTCCCATTTCGTTGAGTATAACCAACAGGGCTTGTACACCTACCACGTCGTTGGGGTGTTGCTCGAGTATTTTTTTAGACAAAGCTATTTTACCTTTACGCATAGCCAAGTAAAGCGCATCAATATCATCTAGATGAATTACGCCATTGGCATTGATTTGTGTACCAATAATATTTTTACCCCGAAGAGCCTCGAGATAATGAGCTTCAACACTATCGAGGTCGAGTAAAAAAGCCTTCAAGTCGTTATTCAAAGGCGAACCTGATGCCGCAAATTCGTGCATGGGAGCTTGAATAGTATAGCCAGGTTCGAGTATAATAGGTAAAAGATATAGGGGCGATATACGAATGCTGGCATAAAGCGAGGTTTCGCCAGGAGGCAACTTGCCCGATAACTTAAATGAACCTTGATGTACAATAGTGCTATCTAAAACCCCATACTGGTTATTTGTTAAATAAACCTTTTTACCCTCAGCTGTTAAATCTGTGGGGGTATAACCAATAACTTCATATTGTTGCTGTTTACAACTAACAAATACCAAGCTGATTAGTACAATAAAAAGGCAGGTAAAACGTTGTTGCATAATTAAAAAGCCATTGTTAAATTCGGATACTTGATCCTCTTTCTTTTCTAAAACGTTCTAACATAAATCATGAATAACGCTATAAAGTGACCCCCAGTTTTTGAGCAAGTATTTTTACACCTTCGGTAGCTGTAGTGGCAATATGCTCTATATTACTATTGTTTCGTGTGCTTATAGGCTTAGGATCTATTACATATATAGGGCAATTTTGTGGTGCGTAATAAAGCAAACTTGCAGCTGGGTATACCACAAGCGACGAACCAATAACTACAAAAATATCGGCTTTACGACATATTTCGGTAGCTGGTTCTATCATAGGCACAGCCTCTCCGAACCAAACAATAAACGGCCGCAGTTGATACCCATCGGGTGCTAGGTCGCCAACATGAATATCAGGGTTAAGTGGATCAACATCGTATGTAACAAATGGGTTAACTACGGAACGATTTTTCATAAGCTCGCCATGCAAATGCAGAACGTTGCTACTTCCTGCACGCTCGTGTAGATCATCAACGTTTTGGGTTATTATCGAAACCTCGAAGTACTGCTCCAACTTAACCAAAGCCACATGCCCGGCATTTGGTTCACAACCTTGGTAACTTCGCCGTCTTGCATTATAAAAATCGAGTACCAATTTAGGGTTACGTTCAAACCCCTCAATAGAAGCAACATCCTCAACTGGGTAATTTTCCCACAAGCCATTGCTATCGCGGAATGTTGAAATGCCACTTTCGGCACTCATCCCAGCACCTGTAAGTACAACTAACTTTTTCATTGCATTACCTCAATTAGTAGTTTTTTCTCAACACATAAAATCAGACCCCTAATAATGTATCCTCTATCGGCAAAGTTACAAATGCTTTGCTAATTAAGGCACGAACTTTAACATTGCTACTTGCATTTTGTTAAGCCAATACACATTACGATATTGACTACAAAGCAATTACCTTTGGGGATAAACAAATCAAACTACAAGGGCAAAAGCCTTAAGAACAGAAAAAAAGCCTTTACACCAGCAAATAATTTGGAATAGTTCACCCCAAGTCCTAGGGAACAAAATATCCGTAGGGGGTTCACTCACGTATAAAGAGATAAAAGACAAACACCTCTTGAACATGGGTGGAATAAGTATTATTGTCTGTTCCTTCAACAAAGGTAATTAAATATTGGGTAATATAACAACTATAACCTACTGCGTAGTTCGTTTAATTGAGGCAAAGCAATATCGCCATTCATCCCAATCATTCTATATCTTACGTTAAGCTTACAAATTCACCCAATATCATCACCACACAAATGTTTCCCTTTACTATTTTTCCCTTTTACAGGTTTTTCCTGAGTGCCCCGGTTTTTTACTCACAAGTAAAAAATAAACCATGCGAAGGATATATACGCTTCACAAAAACTCATTACCTTTGCTCTAGTAATATGTAACTACTTATTCCGAGCATGTGTTAATATATAAACCTAAGACAAGAATTAAACAACCATGAAAAACCTAAAACTACAGCTATTGGTCTTGGTATCAGTGTTGGCTTTTACACTGACAAATTGTGGATCAACAAAATCGGTACTTCCTGCCGAAAGAGCGTTGAACAATATTACCCTAGGTATGACGAAAGAGCAAGATTTTGAATGGCTTGCCTTAAAGTACAACATTGATGGAAGCGATATGTACACCGATAAACAAGGGAACAAAGTTGAAATACTATATTATAACCAACCTGAATATAGTGGTACGGTTAAAATAGGATACTATGTTACAGGAATTAAGTTTGTTAACAACATATTCACCGAAAAGACCTTTAACTACGTTCCTTTGGTTCGTGATCCAAGGGTTATTACCTATCAAAAAAAGGATGCAGACACCGAAAATAACGAATAAGTAGAACCTTGGCT
Organism: Porphyromonas sp.; assembly: GCA_029983495.1. Lineage (GTDB taxonomy): Bacteria > Bacteroidota > Bacteroidia > Bacteroidales > Porphyromonadaceae > Porphyromonas. The sequence goes on along the minus strand of JASBZJ010000049.1, from coordinate 4,169 downwards.
TCAACAAACAACACAAAAATAATGGTGGACAGACAATAAGAACCCTGTTCACCATTATTTTTTTGGAGCTTTGTAGGAATAAAAAACTGAACAAAAAAATCAGCTGAGAATAACAATACTAGGAAAGAAACTTATGCCCGCCCTATTTATCGAAACAATTCGCCTCGAACGAGGTATAGCACAAAATATTGAGCTTCACTACAAAAGAATGGAGCAAACAGCACGCGAACTGAACTTTATTCCAGCACACTTACCCCCTATTGAGCAATTATGCCCCCCAAACTTAACGATAGGTACAACCAAGTGTCGTATTGTTTACCGCGAAACAATTGAATCCATCACCTTCGAGGAATATTCGCCCCGAACCATTAACACGCTTGCCCTTGTAAGCATTCCCGAAGGGTATTCCTATAAATATAAGTTTCTACGAAGGCACATACTCGATGAGCTACGGCTATCATCGGGTGTGGACGAAGTTATACTTGTCGATAAAGAAGGGCATGTAACTGACTCGTCGTACAGTAATTTATTATTCAAAACAGAAAAAGGCGATTGGGTTACCCCTTCGACCCCATTACTAGCAGGAACCATGCGAAGATTATTACTCAACGAAGGGATTAGTTCTGAAGGAACTCGTATTACCGAAGCGAAAATAACAGTAAACGATCTCCCTAAGTATACACATGTTGCATTAATTAATGCTATGATGCCCCTAAATAAAGCTATTACTTGCCCGATAACCGCTACAAGTATAATTAATTTACCCTGCCTATAACATGTGCTTAAGCAAAGATGACTCTAAGAATTTAATATGAGTTGTACCATGTAGGGGAGAACCTTAGGTATTCACCCACATGCACATAGAGCCCGAAACAAATTGAACATCAAATTTTATCACTAAATCACAATACATTTTAGAGGGGGGCGGACACACAAGCCCTCCCCTACAGACAATACACAAATAGTAGCAATGCGAACAACTCGGTATGATATATTAGGCAACTGTAGGGAGGAGGTGGTGTTCGCCACATGCCCCATCAAATTAAACGAATAAATCTCGCAGATCTACGTACCAAATGGGGGGATTTGTACTTTTCACATGGTATTATTGATTTTATTTTGTGATAGACGAAACAAAACCAGCTACCGAAACAAAGTATTGCCCCCTGGGAATAAACGAAAATGATAAAATACCTTGCCCCGAATCACCTAGTAAAGACTGCGCTACACATTCGCCACTTACATTATAAACACGAACCTCGGCATTGGGTAAAGCATTTGTAATATGTAACACTTGTGTAAAAGGATTGAAGTAAACCTTTGGGCATGGCTGCTGCAAAGGAATAATATTAGTAGAAGGCTTTCCTCCATAATCAACCCAATTCTTTCCATCAAACTCAACTACTCGCCAATTCTTTGAGTTTGCAATTTTAACAGCTTCAGTGCTACAAACGTTCTTATCGGGTATAAGGGTTCCATCCTCATCCGAAGCATTTCCACAATAAGCACCTATAACACCATTATCCTTACCAATGCGATTGGGGATACTATTAGCAATATCAATAAAGCTACCCTCACTTAAGGCATTATCCTGCAAGTTCAAACTTATAAGTGCAGGGCAATTATCAACTATAACTTTTGTTAGTGTATTTATCGATAATATAGCCTCCTCTAGCAAAGGGAGATTACTTAAAGTAACTTGCTCAAGATTATTGCCAAAGGCATTTATCTTCTTAAGTAAACACCCAGCTGGAATAGTCATTGCTTCAAGTTTGTTCCACGAGCATGTAACTTCGTTAAGTTTACTAAGCCCTGTTAAGTCCAGTTGATTAAGTTCATTTTCATCGCATGCTAAAGACACAATATTAGGGCTATTTATAATATTTATTTGGGTAAGATTATTTTGCCGAACATCAAGTATTTGCAGATTAGGACAATTATCAACAGTTACCGTGGTTGCCCACGCCATAATTCCGTAGAATTGTTCGATGTTACCTTGCAATGTTATGGTTGGATTTGTTATGGTATATAAACGAAATCCATTTTCGAGAGGTTCGAAATCGTCCGACAATCCCCCTAAAACAATACTATTATCGTCGGGAACAAACTTTATGCTTGTTTTTTCGCCTATGCTTTTAGTACTAACAAGGGTAATTTTTGCTTGTGCTAGCAGTTGGTTTGGCACAAAAAAGCACAAAACAAACCATATAGAAACAACATGGAAGTTTTTGAAGAGTGTAACTTTTGATTTCATAATACTTTTTTTGCTGTAGTTAGAATGAATAATGTAGAGAAATAAAAAAGAACTCGCTTTACGGCAAACAAAGATAGAAACAAACACACAAAACTACCCTATAATCGAAAAGTAAGCCTCGTGCCTAACTATGAAGAAAGAAAGAAAGTAGAGAACACTATTAGGGCTGCCCCTCAACTATAGCTCCACTGCCCCAACAGAGCGATTTTGTGGGGTCGTATGCAACAGCAAACTGCCCAGGAGCAATCCCTTGAATAGGTTTTTCACTTTCAATAAGGTAACCATTACTAAGCTTGTGGAATAAACCTTTTGTAAACTCAGGTGTATGCCTTACCTTAAATGTAATTTCCTTAGGTGTAACCCCATCAATAAAAAGATCCTCTGTAATAAAATCGAAACTATTACAAATAATTTTTGTTCCGTACTGCGTTAACGGGTCGTAACCTCGGCTAACATAAAGTAGGTTTCGTGAGCAATCTTTCTTAACCACAAACCACGGGCCTCCACTTAAACCTAACCCTTTGCGCTGGCCAATGGTATGGAACCAATACCCCTTATGTTTACCCATTATTTTACCAGTTTCGAGTTCAATTATATCGCCTGGCATTACACCTAAATAACGTTCAATAAACTGGTTATAATCTATTTTTCCTAGGAAGCAAATACCCTGGCTATCCTTTCGGGTTGCATTAGGCAAATTGACCTTCGAGGCAAGCTCGCGTACCTGATGTTTATCCAACATGCCTAAAGGGAATAGTAATTTCGAAACTTGTTTAAAGTTTATTTGCGCCAGAAAATCAGTTTGATCTTTTACAGGGTCTGGAGCTGTAGCAAGGAATATTTTATCCCCAATTTGCCGAGTTGATGCATAATGCCCCGTAGCAATGTAATCGTAGCGGTAACCGACCTTATCGAAGAACACACCAAACTTAATAAGTTTATTACACATCACATCAGGGTTAGGAGTTAACCCTTTCTTTACGCTATCGATAGTATAAGTAACCACTCGCTCCCAATACTCGGTATGCAGGTCAACTTCCTCGTAACGGAGGTTATACTTTTTAGCAAGTAACCTTACCATTTCGAGGTCTTCTTCAGCCGTGCACGTTATTTCGCCTTCGGCATCCTCCATCCCAATTCGTATATAGTACAAATCGGGTGTAAAGCCAGCCTCTACAAGCATATGTAAAGCTACCGAACTATCAACTCCCCCCGAAGCCAAAAGGGCAATTGAAGCCGTGCGAGGTAAGGCATCTATAGTTGCAGGAAGGGGATAATTTATCATACGAATCAACAAATAACCATATGTAATAACACAAGGTTTTACATTTTTTCGGGCATTTCAATACCAAGCAACGACATAGACAAGGCAATAACTTTAGCAACCTGAGTACTAAGCTTAAGCCTAAATTGAAGAATATCCTTGTTTTCTTCACGTAATATTGGGCAATCGTGGTAAAAACTGTTATAAAGCTTTACTAAATCGTAGGTATAGTTTGCTATAAGTGCCGGACTAAAATCGCAAAAGGCCTGATTTACAACCTGAGGATAAGCATTAAGCGAGCGGATAAGGCTTTTTTCAGAACTATGTAATTCGAATGATTTATCCCAATCGCCTTCAGTATGATTCAACATAGTAATATTGTTTTCCAAAGCCTTCTCCTCGAGCGAACGAATACGTGCATAAGTATACTGAATAAATGCGGCTGTATTACCATTAAAATCAATCGACTCCTTAGGGTTAAAAGTCATATTTTTACGAGGATCCACTTTTAGGATAAAGTATTTTAAGGCTCCCAAACCGACCCTACGAGCGATTTCCTTTTTTTCTTCCTCGGGCAATTGTGCGGACCGACCAACCTCTTCTCCTAGCTGGTAAGCCGAGGTAATCATTTCGTCCATCAAATCATCGGCA
>JASBZJ010000048.1 GCA_029983495.1 Porphyromonas sp. | reverse complement strand
AATAAGTGTTTTGCCATCGGCCGAGAGTTCGTAAAAGTTCTCGGGGTACGACTGTGCTTTTCCCTCCAATACTAGTATAGCAAGAGTAATAAGTAAAAATAGTATCGACCGTTTCATTGAGCTTCCTTGGTTGTAAGAAGGGGTTTTACTTCATTGAGAGTTTCAAGCAATTCGTTAAGTGAAGTTGCTTGTAACATCCGTATACGTAAAGGTCGAAAGTTGGGAATTCCCTTAAATAAGGGAGTTGCTGCTAGGTGCCTTCGTGAATGCAGAATTCCTCGTCGCTCATCAAGTTTGTTGATGTTGTTGGCGATCATTTCTTTTAGAACATCTAGTTTTTCTTCATCCAATAGGGTTCCTCCTTCCTTGTGGTTATCGAGGTAATATCTCATTTCCTTAAACACCCATGGTGCTCCTATTGAACCTCTTCCAACCATTACAGCGTCTACCCCAAAAGTTGTAAATGCTTGTTCTGCGGCTTGGGGTGTTGTAATATCACCATTGCCTATTATGGGGATTGTTATGCGGGGGTTTTGCTTCACTCTTGCAATAATAGACCAATTAGCATTGCCCGTATACATATCGCTACGTGTTCGTCCATGTATTGTTAAACCAGCAATGCCACAATCCTGTAATTGCTCGGCTAAATCGTCAATAATAATTGAGTTGTGATCCCAGCCTAACCTTGTTTTAACGGTTACAGGTATTGCTGAGGCTTTAACTACGGCCTTAGTAATTTCGAGCATTAAAGGTATGTTCCGTAACATACCACTACCTGCACCTTTGCCTGCAACACGTTTTACAGGACAGCCAAAATTTAGATCGAGAATATCAGGTTTTACATCTGCTACAATTTTTGCAGCTTCAACCATGGTGTTAACATCTCTTCCGTAAATCTGTACTACGGCAGGTCGTTCTTCGGGGTGAATAAATAGCTTTTTTTGAGCACCTGCTACATTTCTTATTAATGCATCTGCACTAACAAATTCGCTGTATACCATCGAAGCCCCAAAATGTCGGCAAATCCTACGGAATGCGCTATCGCTAACGTCTTCCATAGGAGCCAATAGTAATGGCTTTTCACCTAGTTCTATTCCTGCAATTTGCATCAGTAGTGTGTAAAAACTAATGTTAGTCCAGCAAGTGATGCTGATATAAGTAAAGTATACGCTCGGTTAGCGCATCATCGCGGTTAAACCTAGGGTCGTAATGGCTATTTATTTTTCCCCCATACATTTCGGCAAAAAGCGAATAGAACGTAGCTTTAAAGGGCCCGTAAAATGCTTTTATAATTTCGTAGGGAGTGCTACCCAGTTCTCTATCAATAAGCTTCATCATCAGTTGCCCTTGGCGAAGGGTAAGTTTCTTCATTTCGGGCATATACTGTTGCTTAAGTTCCTTTTCGAAACGCTTAAGATGCTTCTGTCGCTCTTTATTGTTTGGTAAAGTTTCCATATACTCGTATGTCTCAACAAGTAAGTCGCATACTATTTCAACGTACGGCCAAACCTTTTTTACATCGCGAATGCGTCGCCAGTATTCTGCTTTTTCTTGGCTATCGAGTGGTGCAAACTTTGGTCGCCAACGGTGGTAAACTTCAACCGCGGGAAGTGCGTAAACGTATGTAGTATCGAACCCAGGATTTACTTCAACTGTAGCTAATGTAGAGTCGCCCGAAGGGCGGTACGAAGAGGATATAACCTGAGCTTCGCCCTTTAGCAAACTTCCCATAACGAATAGTAAAGTTGCGGTTATACACAGAAAAGCTTTTTTCTTCATACGCCAAAGTTAATGCTATTTCAGGGAAGGCTTATACAACTATTCAAAAGGTACCTGCTTTGCTTGTAGTGAACTCGATAATTCTTTTTTGGCATGCTTACCACGAACAATAAGAGCGGGAGGAAGGCTTTCGATAAGTTTTGGAGCATGTTCCGAAAGTAAATTCCAAGTTTCGTAACTAAGGAAAAGAAAGTCGCATTTAGCTGGCCAACGGTTACCATCGAGCATTGATAGCCTTGGTAAATCTTCCTGTTTATACACATCCGCAATAGAATAATTGTCAGGAGCTAATGTGTTTTTATATTTCGTGTTTAGCGGTAAAGCTAAGGGCAATATCGATACTATTCCATTTGTAGCTAGTGCCATCTGTTTTGCAGGGGACGTAATATTATACTGTTCGTGGGGTGATATAGCTACTACAATGTGTTTTGGGGTGGAAAATGGACGTGCAATAAGTACACCCACATTTGTTGGAGCTTGTTCAGTAACACGAATCATATTTTCGTTCAGTAATTGCGAGGCTTTATATTTTCGGTTTATACCTCCTAGTGTAAGGCGATACAGCTTCATACGCAAGTTACGCCTTAGCGAAACTATCTCCTGGTCGCTTTTTCTACTCGAAAGTTGTAAGCCCGAGCCTAGTAGCAAATAATTGTATTCGCTATGGCTTGTTTCGTCAATGATGCGTGTGGCTACATTATCGGTAATGGAGTATATAGGTATAATGGGAATATTAAGCTTATCGGCCTCCTGCTGGATAGGTGTAAAGTTATCGCTAAAGTAGCGTTCCTCATCGATGGTGGAAACCGAACTATTTATTGTTGCGTGTAGTACTATTACCCCCTGTTGCAAGTTATCGTTGGGGAAAATAAGTTTTGCTAATCGTAATAAAGCAATGCCTGTTTCGGGGCGACCAAACGAAATAAGAATTTTACCTTCAACAACAACATCGTTGCGGAAGCGTTTTCGTTCCCTTTGGTACTGAACCCAGTCGATAAAGTGAATCATCGGAGCCGTCATTACAGTTGTTACGACTGTCATAAGTACAAGAATGGCAAATAACAACGGAGGTAGAATACCTAAATCCAACCCAATTTTGAGTACAACAAGCTCCATAAGCCCACGTGTATTCATATATGCTCCTAAGTACAGGCTTTCCTTTTGCTTTATACCACAAATCCGAGCTGCGATATAGGTTCCACCAACCTTTCCGATTATAGCAATAACAATCATAAGTAGGGCTAATAATGCCATACCCCAGTTATTGATGAGTGTTAAATCGGTTTTGAGCCCCGATGAAACAAAGAATAAAGGAAGAAATATATTTAGCGATACATCTTCAACCTTTTCGGTAATAACATCTCTAAACCTTATATCTTCAGGCATTATTAGCCCCAGCATAAATGCCCCAAATAGTGCATGCATGCTTAGTATTTCGGTAAAATAGGCACTGGTAAGCAATAATATAAATATTAGCCCTACAAGCGATTTTGTAACAAGCTCTTCCTTATTATACACCTTGCCTACAACCTTAAATATTGGTCGTACTATACCAAACATTATAGCTAAGTATATTACTAGAAAAAGCAGGTTGTAAAGTGCTACTAAAAAACTTCCACTTTGCGATACCGCCATAATTGCTGCTAGCATAAGCCAAGCAACAATATCGCCCGCTGCGGCACTGTTCAAAGTAAGTTTTCCAAATGGAGTACGGTTCATTTGCCGTTCTTGAATAATACGAGCTAGTACGGGAAATGCAGTTATACTCATAGCAATGCCCATAAACAGTGCCATGGGAAAAAAAGGTACATGAGGAGCATATTTTCCATAAAGAAAAATGGCAACGCCCATACCCAGCATGAAAGGTATAAATATACTTGATTGGCTTATAATTAGGGCATCTCTCGCCTGCGAGCGAATATCCGAAAGCCTTAGCTCCATCCCTATGGTAAACATAAAAAGAATAAGCCCAAAATTACTTAGCAACTCAAGGCTAGCTATGCTCCATTCGGGGAATAGAGTAGAAAAAAGATTTGGCGATACGGCTCCTAGCAATGTTGGCCCTAATAAAATGCCAGCAACTATTTCGCCTATTACGGTTGGTTGTTTTATTTTTGAGAAAAGCCGGCCTATAATACGAGCTACAATTAGTATTATAATAACCTGTAACAACAGCAGACCGAGCGATGAACCCACATGATGTTTTACTCCTTGGGCAAAAGCATCAAATGTAGAACCTTGCTTTGTTGGTTCAAGCCCACTAGCATCTAAAAGAGGCGTTATATAAGAGGCTACAAACCAAACAAACCCAATAAAAAGAGCAAGTAAGATAAAATAATAAAGCAATGGGCGTGTGCTTTTGTTCGGTTGTTTTTCGGGAGAATTGATTTTCGGAGCTGCGTGTGGCATAAATTGTTATCGTCACATCGTTTTTAATGTGTATTGTAAAACCTTTGAATTTGATTTGTTCTGCTAAAAGGCTTGACAAGCTTTTCCAGAAGGTTGCTACAAAGGTAGTTTATTAACGTTATAAGTTGGTACTTTATTTCGTTGTTAGGTAATGAAGAGGTTATTTTTTAGCTGACATCAACTTAAAAAAACGAAGAAATGAGGTTCTGGGTCGCAAATAATAGGTATATGGTGGCGTAAAGGAAAGACCAAAATTCGTAGCAGAGTGACCGTTTTGTTATATCGATTTGTTTATACGTACTCACTGCGTCGTAATTTGCTTTCAGTCAGGGATGTAGCCTTAATGTTGTACTGTTCTTGTATACGATATCGAATGGTTCGTTAGTTTCAGTATGTAGTAAAATATAGTATTCCGTTGGGCTAAAAATAGCATATTTAAACTGTAAATACTCGTTATATACCCAACAAAGGCCATTGGAGGTCGTCTAAACTCTTTATATTTTTGCAATGGATTTAGGAACGAAAGCGTTTGTTCCAAGTCTGGGAAGTCTTTTTTGTTAGAGGTTGAGTAATGTACTCAAAACCAATGAGGGTTGGTTTTTCTCTACACTTAAGGCTATCTCCTTTCTTCTCTCTTTTTAATCAGTTTCCTTATTCAGAAATGGAGGTCACCACAATTTTAGGATGGATCTCCTTTTCTTTTTTTGGGGGGGAACTGTTTTTTTGCCAAATTGCAGTGGTGCTTTTTTTGCGAGTGTGGTTACATCCTTTAGTCCATCCCCATCGCCCTTGTCTTTTCCCTTCCATCTCATTTATTATGACTACTCAAGGTTTGGTTACATGCAACTGTGCCTTTACACTTGCTTTTACTACAGCTCCTTTTATTATTCATTGTACTAGGCGTTTTTATGGAGTAACAGAATGTTCCTTTAGCATGTGTAATGCTGTTTGGTGTAATCATGATATGGTTTATGAATTATATTTTATCTATATTTGTTGTTAAGAAGAGGCTTATTGTATTTTATAGATCATTTGGCAAGTGCTACTGAGATGATGCTTACAATTAGCAACTTTAAGAGAATACAAATACTTGCCTTTTGAAGCTAAATACGTTATTAAGAGTAAGATATAATGACACTTGCTACCGTGCAAAGGGCTCTTTGTAAGTCGACACTTTTTTAGCTCATTGAAATTTGGTTATAATCAATCATTTAAAGGCAATATAATAAGATGATTACAAAACATTTACTTCCGAAAAAGTACCATGCCACAATGGTAGCTTTGCTATACTTAGCAGGTACAAACTTACTGGGGGCAGAAAACTCCTATGGTAATGCTCCATTCTTAGACTTTGGAGCCGGAATTTACGAACAGAGCATTATTAAAAGCTCAGAGCAACAGGCTACAGTTATTATCGATGAAGATTTTTCGGGGTTAACCGCTGGAACTGAAGATAACCCTGACCCAACCTCGTTATTAGATGAAAAGGGATGGCTTATTGATAAAACTAAGTTTAAACCTTGGGATTACGATAATTACTCAAACTGGGGTGGTGATAAACTTTTTTCAGCGGGCGGGTGCCTTGCTGTATATAATGGAGGCTTCTTTAATACACCAGTGGGCGACTACTCGGGTGTATTAAAACTAAGCTGTAGGGTTCGAATGGCAAAAGGGCAACAAGATCTAGAAGAAAAGGATAGATACATTTACATACTACTGATGCGTAAAAGAGCTCTTATTGATTTTAAACGCATCAATATTAAACTAACCGAACAATGGCAAGATATTACTTTTGAAGCTGATAACGGATGGTGGAATGATTGCACAATACAGGTATCTACCAATAGCCGACTTTCATTTCTTGTGGACGATCTTCGAATAGTGCATACTATTAATAATATTGAGCCTCCGAAGTCGCAACCTGCATTAAAGCTGTGGGATACGGGTTTTAAAGCTACATGGCTACCAACTACAACCGCTGAACAATACTTGCTAAGTGTTTATAGTAAAGAGCCAAATCCCGATAATGATAACCTTAGCGAAGATTTTGAAAACATTAAAACCGATGCACAGGACAAAAGTTTAGTGGAGTGGAATACCCCAAATTATCCCCAAGGATGGGAATTTTCGCTAACACAAAAGATTGGTTGGCCTGAGCGCGAACTTTATAATAAGGAAACGGATCCCGATTATGTTATTGAAGGGCAACAAGCAATTTGTTTCGATAAGGATGGCGATTACATTGTTACACCACAATTAAGATTCCCTATTCGAGGGTTACACTTTTGGGTTCGCGTTGACGACCGCCTTCAACCTAAGGATGTACATTCGGTATCGCGTTTATATATAGATATTTATACGCAGAAATCGGGATGGATGCCTTGGAAATTCTTCCTATTGGAGGATTTACGTAAAAATGGTGCAACAGATGTAGATTTTACAACCCACCTTAACGATTATCCGAATGTGTTGCGGTTTAGGTTACGCTTAGTAAAGGATAATAGTAGTGAACTCGATGACAAGTGCTTGCTTGCGCTTGATAGGTTTGTTTTGGATGCACCAGGCACACCTATTAAAAAGTTTGCATTAAAGGATGTTGTTGTAAATAAACCAACTAAAGATGATGAACTCGTACAGGGGCGTATTGCTTACGATGTAAACCATCTCGACCCCAATACCGATTATTTTTACAGTGTAAAGGCTAAAAACCAAATCCATACTTCGAAGGAATCGGACGAGGTTGAAGTATTTGATGTTTCGGATCCTATTGCTCTCGAGGCTACTGCAGTTACCGACGAGGGGTATACTGCTACATGGAAATGTAACAATAAGGTAGATTACTTTAAGGTAATGCAGTACCTAAAATTTGTTGCTGGCGAAGATATGCCAAACTATGTTGTGTTGGAAGAAAACTTTGATAAGATAAAAAACGAGGGAACCCCGGAGAACCCCGTTGACGTTGTTGGTAACAGTACGACTGTTCTTATTGACGATTTTACGCAAATACCTGGTTGGACGGCTTCGTCATACGCTTTAGCTAACGGAATGTTTGGTGGAGCACCAGCTCAAAAACCTCACGACATTGGGGGGATGTTGGTAACCCCAACAATGGATCTCAGCCATAATGGGGGATCCTTTAAAATAAAAATTAAAGTGTGGGCAAAGGCTGGCGACCTTGTAAATGTTATTGGTGTTAACCCACAGCTTACTATGCTGAACATTCTTAGAGAAGTGTGTTCTTTTTTGTGTGTATTTTGCGAGCATTTGTAGGGGCGGACCTGCGTGTCCGCCCGAAGGTATACCATGGTTCGGATTGTTTTTTTGTGGATATTTTGCGAGCATTTGCAATGCCCTCTTCTTCGTTTGCTGATTTTGACTGTGCAACTATATTTACTCCTTTTGTAGACTACTTCAAATACACGAATAAATAATCTTATTATCAGAGAGTTAATAACCTGTTCCATGAAGGCATAGGTTCGGAGGATTTGGCTATCGTAGGGTGAGGAAAATAAAAAAAGAGCCTGCTTAGAAAAAACTCCCAAGCAAGCTCCTTTCTACTAATAACTAACTAAAAAGGATTTACCTTATCGAAGCTTCGTAAACGCTGTCGATAGATTCTTTGAAAAGGTTGTTGAACTCGTCTTCGGTTTGCTGAGCTTTTAGTCCTTCGCTCAATGCTCGAGAAAACGATGCTATAACCCCTTTATTCTTCGCAAGTTTTTTATTAGCTTCTTCGCGAGTATATCCGCCGGAGAGGGCAACAATGCGAAGTAATTTAGGATGCGAAAGTAACTCTTCGTAGAAGTTATCTTCGCTCGGTAACGTTAGTTTAAACATTACGGGTGCCGAAACTTTATCAAGGTGTTTCTTCAATTCTTCTTTTAGTATTGTTTCAGCCTCCTTTTTATCACTTGCTTTAATATCAACTTCGGGTTCAATAATAGGAACAAGCCCATGTTTTAGGATTTGTTCAGCCCATTCGAACTGTTGGTCAACAATAGCCTTTATTCCTGTTGGATTAGCCGATTTAATAAAGCTACGCATTTTAGTACCGAAGATGTGATATTTTACACCATCCTCGAGTAATTCGTCTAAGCCGGGGAATGGTTTCATTAGCTGAACACCATCCTTTTCTTCTTGCAAGCCTTTATCAACTTTAAGGAAGGGAACAACGCCTCTTTTTTCCCAAACATAATCGGCAGTTGGCATTCCTTCAACCTCGCCACGCATTGTGCGTTCGAAAAGTATTACACCTATTATTCTATCTCCCTTAAAGGCGGGCGATGTAATCATACGTGTACGCATTTCGTGTACAAGGCGGAACATTTCGTCGTCACCGTTGTATGTATCGGGTTCGATGCCATAAGCTTTAAGTGCTTTTGGTGTTGAGCCTCCGCTTTGGTCGAGCGCAGCAATGAAGCCTTTACCTTGCTTCATTTGGTCTAATTGTTGTTGATTCATAAGAAAATTGTCGTGTTAAATGTGATAGGTTATTTACTGACTTACTGCAAAGGTAAGGTTTTAAAATGATATTACGATGGGGCTTTGTTTTTCGCTATAATGTATTGGTATTTGTTTGCTCTACGGGGAATTACAGCCAATAGTCTCTTTTTGTAAAGGTGTAAGGTTGGCAATGGATGTGCGAAAACAAAAAAAGATTCCCCAAATCTCATCGACTTAAGGAACCCAATCACTGACTATGTTATGAAACACAAATCTTTCCAAATTATACACTGACCATGACGATAGGAATAGAGTGGCCAGATGGAAAGGTGACCTCGGAGGGGCTCGAACCCTCGACCCACTGATTAAGAGTCAGTTGCTCTACCAACTGAGCTACGAAGTCAATCAACCTTTTCATGCACTTTTTCGGAACTCTTACCGTTGTGCGTTTGCAAAGGTACTATATTTCTCGAGAAATACAATAAAAAATAAGGAGTAGCCTTTAATTATTTTTTATGGCTACTCCAAGATACTGTTATGCTAACAGTATTGTTTGCTCAGACAATGAATGTGTTAGCTTAAAGCAGTGGGGTCTATTTCGGAAATTTGTTGCTTAAGCGTTTCTATGCGGCTTAAGGCATCGCTTTCTTTTTTTCTCTCGAGGGCAACAACGGCTTCGGGGGCTCCACTAACAAAACGTTCGTTGCTTAGCTTTTTACGCACCCCTATTAAAAAGCCTTCCTGATGCCGCAGGTCAGCAACGAGTTTTTCTATCGTAGCCTTTTTATCAATTGCGGCATCTAACGCAATGGCATAAGCATGTGTACCTACAATAAATGTAGCCTTAACACCTTGGTAATTTGCTAGTTCAGTATTGTTTGCCGGTTGTACGTTTAACTGCTTTTTAAGTATAGGGTTAATGCGTATAGGATGTTTTGCATCGAGGTAGAGTGTAAGGGGTTGCTTGGGCGAAATACCATTCTTATTCCTTAGGTTTCGTACTTCAGTTAATATACCCCGTGCAAGTTCTATCTCCTCAAGTAACATGCTATCGGTCTTAAACTCGCTACTTGTGGGCATTAGTGATAGCATAATACTTTTGCCATTGTGGTTAAAAGCTGTCTGTTGCCACAACTCTTCGGTTATGAAAGGCATAAAGGGATGCATAAGCTGTAGTAACACCGAAAAGTAATGAATGGTGTGCTGGTAGGTAATGGTATCGATAGCTTCGCCATAGGCGGGTTTAATAACCTCAAGGAAGAATGACGAGAAGTCATCGCGAACGAGTTTGTATATTACCGTTAAAGCTTCGCTTATTCGGTATTTGCTAAATAAATCGTCTAGTTCATCCAATGCAATAGAAAGCCGAGCTTCGAACCATTGACAAGCAAGTTTTGCTTCGTTGCTTTGTGGGGTGTTGTCACTTACCGTAAAACCATCAATCAAACGGAACGAATTCCACACTTTGTTACAGAAGTTTCGCCCTTGCTCAAGCAGAGTTTCGTCGTATAGTAGGTCGTTCCCCGCACTTGTAGCCATCATCATACCCACGCGAACACCATCGGCACCATATTTATCGATAAGAGTTATAGGTTCTGGCGAGTTCCCTAAGCTTTTCGACATTTTTCGACCTTGCGCATCACGAACAATACCTGTAAGATAAACATCGTGAAAGGGCGGTTTATGCATGTAGCGATAACCGGCAATAATCATACGAGCAACCCAAAAGAAGAGAATGTCGGGCCCCGTAACGAGAACAGTTGTTGGGTAGTAATAATCCAACTCTGTATTGTTTCCTTCAAAAAAATCGCCAAAATCGCTCATAGGCCATAACCAGCTACTAAACCACGTATCGAGGCAATCTTCATCGGCTCTGAGTTCGTTTATTGTTAGGTTATGGTTGTTGAGTTTTTGTTGCGCTTTTATTAGTGCTTCTTCGGGGCTAGGGGCAACAACAATCGACCCATCCGAAAGATAATAGGCAGGAATACGATGCCCCCATCGGAGTTGTCGGCTGATGCACCAGTCCTTAATGTTTTCGAGCCAATGGCGGTAGGTGTTTTTAAACTTTGCGGGTATAAGCTTTACCTCATCGGTTTCAACAGCTTGTAGGGCCGGGCGCGATATTTCGTCCATTTTAAGGAACCAATGCATCGATAACTTTGGCGCGATGGCAACG
>JASBZJ010000047.1 GCA_029983495.1 Porphyromonas sp. | reverse complement strand
ATTTCCCATTTTAATCAACAACAAAATGAGAAATCATCAAGTAAACTCAAACAAACACTCCGAGGTTTTTATCTTTTCATCAGGACGAAAATAAAAATGAACCTGAAGAAAATCATGACCTGTAGGAGCGGATCTGTGTGTCCGCTCGCAATGTACCATGATTCGTAATATTATATTATTTGGGGTGCGTGTATTTTGCGGGCATTTGTAGAGGCGGTTCTGCGTGTCCATCGCGGGGGCAGAACAAAATCATGACGTTACGGTTGTAACCCATCAAACTGCTCCCATCGATAATAAATTACAATACGATGGGCGGGCGGACACGCAGATCCTCCCCTACAATTTCCGTTAATAACACATGTTGCAAATAAAAAAATGAGCGTGTCCGGTCATACATAGTTTCGTCACACAATAACAAAATACTGATAATAAGCTTATACCCAAAGAGACCGATTGACAGATCAAAAAAATAAGCAACAAAGCCATACGATATCCGGCTATATAAAGCGCATAATTAGGCATACATTAAGAGCTAAAAAACATGCCCAAAAGCGATTGCTAGTAGCGAGTAAAACAAACTAACTACACATATATGGCATTTTGGTATTATGTATTCACAAAATAATCACTTATTTTTGTAGAACAAAAGGAAGTAGGGATAAATAAAGACCTCCCTAGCGAAGTATGTTATAGTAGTTAAGGAGGAAAAGCATGGAAAACGACAATACCCAGAAATACAGCGACACCCCCAACACCCCAACGGGTAGGAAAAGTTTATTGCACTATATCAGGAAACAAATGGTGCGTTTGCGTACGTATATCAATACCCATTGGGGAGTAGTGTATTTGGCTATTATTGGAGTGTTCGTAGTATTTTTTTTATTACTGGGGTCGAATAACATATTCGTGCAAATAAGGTTTTCGCACCGAATACGTAAGGTTGAACGACGCATAGCTGTAAGCGAAAAAAAATATCAAGCCGATAAAGCATACCTCGACGAACGAAAAGCCAATAATGCCCTTGATGTTGAAGCTTTAGCACGCAAGGACTTTAGGATGAAGGAAGAAGGCGAAATGCGATTTCTACTTATCGACACAACCTCGAACGATTTTAAATTTCCACAAGCTAAATGAAGGAAAAAACCCGCACAATAGTTTATACCGTTTCGGCAAGCCTTTTACTTATTGCTGTAATTGGGCTAATGATTGCCCATTTAAGTTGGATGGCTTGGGTTATGCTTATTGGTGGTTTAGGCTACAGTTCGGCACACCTTTCGCTGGTTAGTAGCACCCCCAGTGCTTCGACTCGTGTAAAACGGCTTACTCGGCTTGCAATTATTGCTGGGTTCTTTTGGGTCGCAGCAGCTGTTTGTAGACTTAATAATGTGGATGTTTGGGCAATACTTATTATTGTAGCCGTAGTATTTATGGCGTATAGCAATATATCGCTAACAATAATGCACAATAACACTAAGCAGGAGCAATAATATAGAGTATGGCAACACCCACAAAAAAGAAACACCGCACCCCCATAGCAATGTTCATTGCTCCGCAAAGCACAACACTTCTCGAAGTACTCGATGTTGCTCTCCCATCAATGTCGCGTTCAAAAAGGAAAAGCTTTTTACAGAATCGCTGTGTAACCCTTCGAGGCGAACCCACAACACAATACGATGCCGTGGTAAACCCTGGCGATGCTGTGGAGGTTTTTAATGTAGGGTTCCCAAAAAAGTTCGCTTCGCCATTTGCAAATATTCTTTGGCAGGATGAGTACTTCGTGCTGGTCGAAAAAAAAACTGGTATTGCCACGGTTAGCAATCACCCAGGTCTTAAAGTTACTCTGTTCAAAATTATAGCCAACCACTTAAAAGAGCAATATGGACCAAACGAAAAAATATTCCTTTTAAATAGGCTCGATAGCGAAACTCATGGTTTAATACTTTTTGCACGTTCGCGCGAAATGCAACAACGAGTCCTTGCCGAGTGGAAAAAGTACATCCCTCAACAACAGTTCACCGCAGTAGTTGAAGGGCTATTTACTGCGCCCGAAGGCGAACTTAAAGGGCGTATACAAAACAAACTAAAAAGTACCTCGAATAACCGCCCTACTACCAGACGCTCGGCTACACGTTACCGAGTTTTGGCAGAAGGGGAATATACTTCGCTTATTGAAATATCTCTTCTTGGACGGTTTAATGGTATTCGCACCTTATTGATCGAAGAGGAGCAACCCATACTTGGCGAAAAAACACCTATTGCCGTAATACAAACGGTAAAGCCTCTGCTTATAAAGCAAACTTCGCTTACACTTATTCACCCCATCAGTAAAAAGCGATTCAACTTTTCGTTAAGCATTCCCAGCGAGTTTTATAAGTATTTGCAAAAACCCCTTACTCGTAGCGAAAGAGCTAGGGCTTTAGAACAAAATCGCCTCAATAATAAGAATAACTCTACTGGTTCCTTGACGGACAAAAGAAATACTCGAAAGAATAAAGAAATAGTGAAGCAATAAGAATATGAATTTCAAAACGAACCGATTACTTAGTGGCTTCCTACTACTAGTTCTACTTTTTGGTGCATCCTTTGTGGGGAACGCCCAAATGTTTGAGAACATTGTTGTATGGAAAGCCAAACTTGAGGACAAAGGGACGCCTGAAAAGACAATTGTGGTTACGGCCACCGTGCAAAAAGGGTGGCACTTTTACGACCAAAACATGCCTGAAGATGGGCCAAACTCGCTCGAATTCAACTTCTATACTCTAAAAGGAGCTCGTAGGATTGGGCAATTTACTCCAACTAAAGCACCACATCAAGAATTCGACAACACGTTTAAAATGAACCTTCGTTGGTACGAGGGGAAAGCAACGTTTACTCAAAAAATAGAAGTTACCGACCCTAAAAACTTTACAGTTGAACTTGGGATTGTTTCATCGGCTTGCAACGACGAAGGTTGCTTACCGCCACAAACAACCGAATTTACATTTACAAGCAAGGATCTTACTTCAACCGCAGCAGCCTCTGCAACACCCGAAGAAGAAGCTACTACCAATAACATCGAAACACCCCAGCAAGCCGATACTACACAAGAGAGGGCATTAAGTAGCGATACTACTACCGTAGCTTTACAAAGCCCCGAGGGAAGCGACCTTTTGTGGGAACCTGTAGCAACAGTGGTAAAAGCTTATGGCGATGAAACCAGTAAGCAAGCCGACGCTTCGCTAATAATGATTTTTATTTACGGCTTTGTGGGCGGATTAATTGCGCTAATAACACCTTGTGTTTGGCCAATGATTCCTATGACGGTAAGCTTCTTCCTAAAGAGAACAAAAAAACGAAAGGAAGCCATTCGCGATGCCCTCACCTACGGTATAAGCATTATTGTTATATACCTTATTTTAGGGCTTGCAATAACGCTTATTTTTGGTGCTAGTGCCCTTAATAGCTTATCAACAAACGCCTTCTTCAATCTACTATTCTTTGCTATACTTGTGCTATTTGCGGTTTCATTCTTTGGGGCATTCGAACTAACCATGCCTGCAAAATGGACGAACAAACTCGATAGTAAAGCGGATTCCACACGGGGTATGCTGAGCATATTCTTTATGGCATTTACGCTGGTTCTTGTATCATTCTCGTGTACGGGGCCAATTATTGGTACTTTATTGGTACAAGCCGCAACAATGGGTTCGATACTCGGCCCAGCTATAGGAATGCTTGGTTTTGCTATTGCACTTGCATTGCCGTTCTCGCTATTTGCAATATTCCCCAATATGTTGCAAAGCCTTCCAAAGAGTGGCGGTTGGTTAAACAGTGTAAAGGTTGTTATGGCCTTCCTCGAACTTGCCCTTTCGCTAAAGTTCCTTTCCGTTGCCGATATGGCTTATGGCTGGGGAATACTTCCTCGCGAAACCTTCCTTTCGCTATGGATTGTAATTTTTGCCTTGTTGGGTATTTATCTTTTGGGAAAAATACAATTCCCTCACGATTCTCCCCTCGAAAAAATTGGCGTTGGTCGATTCTTCCTTGCCGTTATTTCCCTAGCCTTTGCTGTTTACCTAATCCCTGGGTTATGGGGTGCTCCATTACGTGCCGTAAGTGCCTTTTCGCCACCAGCTACAACGCAGGATTTTAACCTTTACGAAGGTACAGTTCATGCAAAGTTCGATAACTACGAAGAAGGAATGCGCTACGCTAAACAAAAAAATCTACCCGTTATGCTCGATTTTTCGGGATTTGGATGCGTTAACTGTCGCGAAATGGAAAATAATGTATGGATCGACCCAACCGTTAAATCGATTCTCGAAAACGATGTTGTGCTAATTACCTTAATGGTTGACGATAAAACACCGCTACCTGAGCCAATTGAAGTTGACGATGCTGGTACAAAACGTAAGCTTCGCACGATTGGCGATAAATGGAGTTACTTACAGCGTCATAAATTCTCGGCGAACATGCAACCATATCACGTTCTGGTTGATGGTAATGGTGTGCCACTTGGACCATCGTTTAAGCATAAACTCGATATAGATGGCTACATCAAGTTCCTCCGTAGTGGAATTAAGGAGTATAAAGAACGTACGCAAAATGGGAAAGCCGTTCCTCAACTCGAAAACAATACCACAAAAACCGATAAAAACTAAACAAGATTCAAGGCAATATTGCCTGGATTTACAAACCTCTGGCACCTTGTTGCCAGAGGCTTTTTTTATTATACGTCAACTATAAATGAGGAAATAGCGATATTTGCCACCGAGATGGATAACCGATGACACTGAAAAACCTCCTTTATCGTATAAAGCTCTTCGGCTTACGCTCGTTATACCTTAGCTATGGATACAGCGTTCACTCGCCTTTTGCGTACAAACTTCTTACCCAAGTAATAAGTTCCCCCAATGTAGCATTCTATGCAGAGCTTTTAATCCCTACACAAACATTCGAAAGGCTATTTTATCGCTTGGGGGCAAACTTCCCCATAAAGGAGGTAATTGTTCACCCTGGCTTACCACAATCATTCAAAACAATTGCTTCATCCATAACATCATTTACCCCCATAACCCCTACTGAACACATGTTTGATGTGTTTCCTATTGAGGAGCGCTACACGCTTATGGCTACAACATCTAAAAGCCTACAAAAAACCGAGCTACCTCGTTACACGATAGCCCTTATATTTGGTCATAAGAACAAAGCTGTTGCAAAAGCTTGTGTGGCTCGCTATGGATACGGAATTACAATAACGTTACAAAAATCTACGCTAACAATATTAAACCCTAAACTTACCCCGAAACACTATTAATTACCCTTTACTATGGAAAAGAACAAAACTAAAAGCGACCTCTATACAAAAACAGGCGACCGCGGAACCACTGCCCTTACTGGAGGGCAACGCATAAAAAAAAGTAGCTTACAACTTGAGTGTTACGGCACTGTAGACGAACTGAACTCTTTTCTTGGGTTGCTTGCCGCATGCCAACTACCCGATGAGCAAGCCACATTGTTGCGTTCAATTCAAAATCGCCTATTTGTTGTGGGTGCATACCTTGCCACAAGCCACGAGGATAAAGATTTTAAACAGCAGTATTCGCTTACAGAAAACGATGTTGAACGACTCGAAAAAGCAATTGACAAACTGGATGGTGAAGTTCCTAAAATGACAGGTTTTATACTACCTGCAGGGGGCGAAACACCGGCTCGGGCTCACGTTTGCCGAACTATTTGCCGACGAGTTGAGAGGCTACTTTTCGCCTTTAATGAAGAACAAAAAGTAGAACCAAACACACTCCGCTACATTAACCGCCTAAGCGACCTTCTGTTTGCTATGGCTCGCTCGGCCTCGTACCGCGAAAAAGTTCCCGAACTGCTGTGGTATAAGGAAGAAGAGTAACTACTTAGCACCTTTACATACTATACTACAACTAAAGTAATGCACCCTAATTAAGAGCCTAAAGCTTTGCAAACGGTTATACAGGGTTAAGTTGAAGGCTCAAAAAAAACAAGTATTCACTTAGTTGCTGAACCTCATACCATTAAACTTATACACAAAAAAAGTATACCTTTGGAGGCTATGAATAGAAAAGAGGAAAAACACCCCCCTAAAAAAGTTTTTGAAGAAGGTGCTATAAATGTGGGCGGAGCTCGCGTTCATAACCTTAAAAACATTTCGGTTTCCATTCCACGCCATAAGTTCACTGTAGTTACGGGGCTAAGTGGCAGTGGAAAATCATCGCTTGTATTCGATGTTCTTTTAGCGGAAGGGCAACGACGGTACATTGAAACCTTTTCGGCATATGCTCGTGGTTTTCTTTCGAGTAACGAACGCCCCGATGTTGATTTTATCGAAGGGCTAAGCCCTGTGGTTGCTATTGAACAAAAAACTGCCTCTACTAACCCTCGTTCTACCGTTGGTACAACCACCGAGATTTACGATTTTCTCCGACTGCTTTACGCCAGGTTAGCTACCCCCTATTCGTATTTAACTGGCAAACCGATGGTTAAATACAATCATAGCCAACTTGTTGAACATATCCTAAGTGAATACAACTCGCAAGCCATTGAAATATTAGCACCCGTTGTTCGCGATCGCAAAGGGCACTACCGCGAACTGTTCGAAACCCTTCGTATGAAGGGATACCTTAACGTATTAGTGGATGGTGTTATTGAGCCTATAAGACCTGGAATGATGGTTTCGCGCTATAGCCAACACTATATTGCAGTTGTTATTGATAAGTTTGTAGTTAAACCAGAAAGTGCAAAACGTATAGGTGATGCTGTAAGCCTTGCAATTGCTCAGGGTGATGGTATGCTTGATGTACGGTTGCGCGATAGTGGCACCCTAAAACACCTATCGAGTAAACTAATGGATCCCGAAACGGGTTTAGCCTATACCGAACCTTCGCCAGCTACATTTTCGTTCAACTCGCAAAAAGGTTGGTGCCCTAAATGCAATGGATTAGGCGAGGTTGAAGCCTACGACCCAAGTAAAATAATTGTTGCCCCCGAAAAAAGTGTTACGGGAGGGGCTATTCCATTACTTGCAAAAGCTAGTTGGCCTAGTTACCGAAAGGATATTAAACAACTACTGCAAGCAATGAATATACCTTTCGATACCCCAGCTAAGGATATTCCCCATGATGTAATGGAAATGATACTTATGGGGAATACCGATACAAACAAATACCCTGTAAAATTTTTAGGGCTACTTACACGTATGACCCTTGCTGCAACATTACATGCTTCGAATAACGAGCAAAGCGAAATACTCGAAAGCTTACGCCATATGGATGTTTGTCCGGCATGTAAAGGGAAACGCCTTAACCAAGAAGCCCTAAGTTACCGCATTGGGGAGTACAATATTGGGCAACTTGCCGAAATGGAGCTTACCGAGCTAAAGCAAACCCTTGGTAATATGGCAAGCCTATTTACCAAAGCCAGTAATAAAGTTGCAGAGGAAATACTTAAGGAAACGCAAGTAAGGCTTAATTTTCTCATTGATGTGGGCCTCGAGTACTTAAGCCTTTCACGCAATACCAATACGCTTTCGGGGGGCGAAAGCCAACGCATCCGTTTAGCGACTCAAATTGGTACAGGGCTGGTTGAAGTTTTATACCTCTTAGACGAACCTGGTATAGGGTTACATGCACGCGATAACGAGCGATTACTAGACTCGATTCGTAAGCTTCGCGATGCGGGCAATAGCGTAGTTGTTGTTGAACACGATAAAGCTACCATGCTGGCCGCTGATTATTTAATTGATTTAGGCCCTGGAGCTGGTCGCCTTGGCGGAGAAGTTGTTTTCCAGGGAACACCTAGCGAAATTTCCGTAGCACATACCATTACTGCCGATTATCTTAATGGCACTAAACGAATAGAAATCCCCCAACAACGACGTAAGGGAAGTGGAAAGTTTATTAAGCTTTCAGGTGCTACGGGTAATAACCTCAAAAAGGTTACCCTAAACCTTCCGTTAGGTACCTTTACTTGTATTACAGGCGTTTCGGGAAGTGGAAAATCTACTCTCATAAACGAAACCCTTGTACCCGAAGTAAGTAACCGACTTTACCATTCCAAAACAAAAGCGTTACCCTTTACGAAAATTACGGGCATTGATAATATCGATAAGATTGCCGTGGTTGACCAATCGCCTATTGGTCGAACTCCACGCAGTAACCCCGCAACCTATACAGGGGTATTTACCGAAATTCGGAACATATTTGTTTCGCTACCCGAAAGCAAAGCTCGTGGCTATAAAGCAGGACGATTTTCGTTTAATGTTCCTGGCGGAAGATGTGAAGCCTGTAAAGGGAATGGTTACCGAACAATTAGTATGCGTTTTTTACCCGATGTTACAGTACCATGCGAAGTTTGCCATGGGAAACGCTACCAGCGTGATACACTCGAAGTACGTTATAAGGGAAAATCGATTAGCGACGTACTGGATATGACCATAAACCAAGCTAGCGAGTTTTTCGAAAACATTCCGAAAATAAAAAAGAAGCTCGAACTGATGCAACGCGTTGGCTTAGGATATGTAAAACTTGGGCAACCTAGTACCACCTTATCGGGGGGAGAAGCACAACGTGTAAAACTGTCGGAGGAACTGGGCAAACGCGATACGGGAAAAACCTTGTACGTATTAGACGAACCAACCACGGGGTTACACTTCGAGGACATTCGTATGCTATTAGGAATAGTGAACCAACTTGTTGATAAAGGCAATACCGTAGTGATTATTGAACACGATATTGATGTTATTAAAAGTGCCGATTGGATTATCGACCTAGGACCAGAAGGAGGGAAAAAAGGAGGGGAAATACTTTTTGAAGGTACACCCGAAGCGATGACTAAAGCATGCAAAGTTGGGGCAACAGCCCCCTTTCTACGAAAAGGGTTACAGAATAACTAACAAACATTGTTGTTAATCGAGTTTCAAAGTAGAGTAAACACCTAATATTTAAACTCATTCGTGGCAGATATGCTTATGCATCTGCCTTTTTATTTAACCTACACTCTTCGTATTAGCAATTCTGAGGCCTTTGCACGATAGCAAGTCTCATTACAGATTATTATCTGATAATAAGCACATTCATTTAAGGGGAATTGTAGGGGCGGATTTCAAGTGTCCACCCGCCATCGTATCGTAATTTATTATCGATGGGAGCGGTTTGATGGGTTACAACCGTAACGTCATTATTTCGTTCAACACCTGCGGGCGGACACGCATATTTTGGTTGAATATGGTCTATTCCTTGGCAGAGCCACCAGTTTATATCATAGCAGAGGAAACGGTAAGAATTCCAACTTCGAGAATCAATGGTCAACTCAGTGGCTTGCTTTTACAGATTAAAGTTTAAGGGATGATCGATACAAACACCGTCAAGCTATAGAATAAATAAATAGTTATATGGATTGTTATTGTTAATACATTATGTAATTTTGAGGTGATGAAAAGCAGTATTAGTAAAACAAAAAGCCTTTGGCTTTCCACGATAACATTGTTGCTAGTTTTTGTAGCTGGCAGTTCAGTAGCATGCGCACAGCAAACAAAAAAAAATATTGGTAGCGAAGCAAAGCCTAATAACATAATAGAAATAGACGCCACATACCTAAAAGAACATATTTACGACTACGAAGCTAACCCCAACCAGTTCGTATATAAAGGTGATAAACCTGCAATAATCGATTTTTACGCAACGTGGTGTGGACCATGCAGGGCACTAGCCCCAAAGCTCGAGGCTACGGCTAAAAATAATGCATCTAACTTAGTCGTTTATAAAATCGACATCGACAAAAACCCTGAATTAGCAACTCACTTTGGTATACAAAGCGTTCCCACTTTGCTATTTGTACCACTAAAAGGTATGCCCTACTTGTCGAAAGGGAACTTGCCTTTGGAGTATATAAACCAAATGGTTGGTAAAATTCTACCCAAAGAAATACACAATTCAAAATAATGTCGTACTTTAGCAGTGCGAATCGATAGTTAGTTCCAAATGCGAACTAGCCAGTAAGGATAAACAGATTATTGGAAACCCAAGCTATGGCAATAACAAACTTCAAACAATCCCCGGTAAAAACCAATGGCGAGTTACCCCAAGTGGGTGATATTGCGCCCGACTTTACAGGCGTTAAGCAGGATCTTAGCGAACTATCGCTTAGCGAACTACGTGGTAAACGAGTAGTAATAAACGCTTTCCCCAGCTTGGATACAGGTGTTTGCGCTGCTTCGGTTCGTAGATTTAATAAGGAAGCTTCAACGCTCAACAACACAGTTGTACTTTGCATAAGCAAGGACTTGCCCTTTGCCCAAGGGCGATTTTGTGCAGCCGAAGGCTTAGAAAATGTTATTACACTTTCGCAATTCCGCTGCGGTGGCTTCGAAGACCACTTCGGGATACTTATGGCAGATGGTCCTCTAAAGGGCTTGTTGGCTCGTGCTGTTTTTGTAATTGACGAAAACGGAAAGATTATCTACGAAGAACTAGTACCCGAAATTACCGAGGAGCCAAACTACGACAAAGCTTTAGCTACCTTAAAATAATAGCGTAGCAAAAGCACTGAAAAATCCCTTGTGAAAGGGCTTTTCATTATTTCATGTGTTGGTGTGTTGGGTCGCTACTTCATTCGTCTCTATGAATGATAGTAGCGACCTTCTTTATTACGAAAATCCTTATCGAAATTGAATATGAACACGATACGAAAACTATTCCCGATTCTGTTAGCTGGCTTGCTTTTTTGCGCATGTAAAAAAAACAGCGATACTCAACAAAGTACTACCAATAACCAACCTACAACTACGGAACTAAAGCCCTCACCCTTTAATGCTGAAAATGCTTTTCTAGCAAAATCATTCTTGATTTTCCTTAAAGAGACTTCTTAGAAAAAAATAATTAAAAAAAAGAGCATTGTTAAACTGATAGTAGGCAGAGGGGAGGTGGGTG
>JASBZJ010000046.1 GCA_029983495.1 Porphyromonas sp. | reverse complement strand
AAAAACTCAATCTGGTCGTCCTAAGTCAGCTCGTGGGCTTTTTCAACAGTCTCTACTTAAGTATAAACTGTTTTTAAGTGCTTAATAGCGAATAGATAAGTATAGAAGTATAAGGGCAGTATGCGAAAAAGCTGTACTTTTGTAGTTGAATAAATGAAAAGGGGCGAACTGTTACCCTCATTTCGGTTGTTGGTTAACCAAGGGAAAAGCTCGTATAACAAAGCGTTTCCCCCAGCGTATTCAGGAATAAGAAGAAAACAAAATAAAGCAATGAGCGACTTACATTACGAAAACGTTCGGAGGGATTATACTTCGCATAGTCTTTCGCGGAAGGACATGACAGTAAATCCGTTCGAAAAAGTAAATGAATGGCTCGAGGATGCTGTTAAAGGGAACGTACTCGAACCTACGGCTGTAATAGTTGGCACTTCAACGCCTGATGGTCACCCTTCGATGCGAACAGTTCTATTAAAAGAGGTTTTGAATGATGAATTCATTTTCTACAGTAATTATGAAAGTAGAAAAGGGCAACAAATGGCTGCTAATCCGCATGTTGCACTCACCTTTTTGTGGCACGAACTTGAGCGTCAAATCCATATTGAAGGAACAGTTAGGCACCTCGAACCTGAGCTAAGCGATGCATATTTCGAGCAACGCCCCTATACCAGCCGTGTGGGTGCTCGAATATCGCCACAAAGCCATCCTATTCCTAATCGGGAGTACATAATGGCGGCTTTTGCAAAGGAATCGCTCAAGTTTGTTGGTCGCAAAGTTCCACGCCCCGATAGTTGGGGAGGATTTGCTGTAAAGCCCGAAAGAATTGAATTTTGGCAAGGGCGTAGCAGTCGCCTACACGACCGCTTTTTGTATTTACCCAATGGTGATGGTACTTGGAGTTTAACACGTATTGCACCTTAAGCTTTTTCCGAAAGGCACTGTATCCACAATATCTTTAAACTCCGAAACGTGTTATGCAACAGCATCAAGCTATTTTAGCCATCGATACGGCAACTAGTATTTGTAGCGTGTCTATATTTGCGCGCAATCAGGTTGTTTTCGAAAAAATAAACGAGCATGGACGCAACCACGCCGCTCTTATCACAGGGTATGCCCGTCAAGCTATTGAGTATATTAAGCAACAAAATTTACAACTTGTTGCTATTGCTGTAAATGAAGGCCCAGGTAGTTATACGGGTCTTCGGATTGGCGCATCATTCGCTAAAGGGCTTGCGTTTGGCTATCAAATCCCTCTTATAGCAATATCGGGGTTAAAAGCTTTGGCTAACGCTTTTAGTGCTACTCTGACCAATGAAAATAAAGGGAATGCGCTTATTTGCCCGATGATTGATGCTCGGCGCATGGAGGTGTATACCGCTCTCTATACAGCCTACGGTGATGAAGCGATTACTCCACATGCACAAGTAATTGACGAAAGTAGCTTTAGCGAACTACCCCTTGAAAAAGAGATATATTTTATTGGAGATGGAGCCCTAAAGTGCGCCAGCTCGATAAAACTTTCCAACAAAGTACACTTCCAAAATATACCCTCGTACGCTAGGAATATGCTATTCCTCGCAACGGAAGCATTTGATCAAAATAACTTTGTTGATGTGGCTTATTGGCAACCTGATTACATAAAGACCTACAATGCTATTAAGAGCACAAACAAAGTGTTACGTGGCCTAACTAAAGAATAATTCATTATTACCATATCTATGAAGATTATCGTATTAGCTAAACAGGTACCCGACACGCGAAATGTGGGAAAAGATGCCATGAAGGAGGACGGAACAATAAACCGAGGTGCCTTACCTGCCATCTTTAATCCCGACGATTTACATGCGTTGGAACAAGCCTTAAGAATTAAAGACGCTAACCCCGATACCGAAATAAGCGTCGTAACAATGGGTCCCGACCGCGCTGCTGATATTTTGCGCGAAGCTCTTTACCGTGGAGCCGACAAGGGTTACCTTGTTACCGACCGAGCTTTTGCAGGAGCCGATACCCTTGCTACAAGCTATGCTATAGCTATGGCAATTAACCATATTGGTATGCCCGACTTAATACTTAGTGGGAGGCAAGCAATTGATGGCGATACAGCCCAAGTTGGACCACAAGTTGCCCATAAATTAGGGCTAAACGCGGTAACGTATGTAGAAGATATATTGGACTATAACAACGAAACAATAACCCTTTTGCGACGTCTTGAACATGGCACAGAAGAAGTGCGTACACACTTCCCGCTGGTTATTACCGTAACAGGTAGTTCAGCCCCAGCTCGCCCCCTAAATGCTTTGCGTATTCAACGCTTTAAATACGCTCGTACTGCCACTGAACTCAGTCGTAGTAAGGACGAGATGCTACAGAAACTTGTGGCTGAACGCTCGCACCTTAATATAGTTGAACTGTCGGCTAGTGATATAAATGCTAACCCCGAGGAATGTGGCTTGGCAGGATCTCCCACTAAGGTGAAAACTATTCAAAACGTTTCTTTTATAGCAAAAGAAAGTCGCTCAATAGCACCTACCGATACCGAACTCGAAGCTTTCGTAAAAGAACTTATTGCTAACCATACCATAGGTTAAGCCCTAGTATAAATCAATACCATTTTACATTTCAGTATGAACAATCTTTTTGTTTACCTAGAAGTAGAAAACGGCAAAGTTGGAGAAATTAGCCTTGAGCTTTTAACCAAAGGTTATGAACTAGCCAAGCAACTCGAGTGTAAACTCGAAGCTGTTGCTATAACCGACGATACCCAAACTATTCCCCAGCAGGTGGCTCCCTATGGTGTAAACGCTTTACATATATTCGAAGACGATCAATTAAAACACTACACAACCCGACCTTTTGGGCGGATTGTAGTGCAACTATTCGAAAGGGAACAACCTCAAATTGCTCTTATGGGTGCTACAACTGTTGGTCGCGATTTGGGTCCATATGTATCGTCGGCTCTCCATAGTGGTTTAACTGCCGACTGTACTTCGCTAGAAATTGGCGAATATACCGACCCAAAAACAAAAAAGCACCAAGATAAACTTCTTTACCAAATACGACCAGCCTTCGGAGGGAATATTGTTGCTACTATTGTTAACCCCGATTGCAGACCACAGATGGCTACAGTTCGACCTGGCGTTATGAAAAAAGCAATTGTTGAAGGTGTGGATACCTCAAAAATGGAGGTTGTTTACCATAAGGTAAGTGACTACCTTAAGGATGAGGACTTTTTAGTTGAAATAATTAGACGCGAGGTTTCGCGTAGTAGTGTAGACCTTGCAGGTAAGCCTATTATTATTGCCGGGGGATATGGTATGGGAAGCCACGAAAACTTTAATATGCTTTTCGAGCTTGCCGAGCTACTAGGTGCTGAAGTAGGTGCTAGCCGTGCCGCTGTAGACGCTGGTTTTGCCGAGCACGAACGCCAAATTGGGCAAACTGGTACCACGGTTCGACCCAAACTTTATATTGCTTGTGGTATAAGTGGTCAAATACAGCATATAGCTGGTATGCAGGAAAGTTCGATGATTATCTCCATTAATTCCGACCCTGATGCCCCTATTAATTCACTTGCCGATTATGTAATTACGGGCAAAGTGGAAGACGTGATTCCTAAGTTTATTGAGTTTTACAAGAAGGCAGGGAAATAAAACCTATTCCTTGCACTTTTAATAAGAATATATCATGGCAAATTACTATAAAGAAACACCCCAACTTGCTTACCATCTACGCCATCCATTAATGAAACGTATTGTGGAATTAAAGGAACGTAACTACGAGGAAGCCAAAGAATACGATTACGCCCCCCTGAACTTCGAGGATGCCATCGATAGTTACGAGGCTGTATTGAACATCGTTGGTGATATATGTGGTAACATCCTTGCTCCGAATGCTAAAGAAGCGGATCTTGCGGGGCCAACGCTTAAGGAAGGGCGTGCTTACTACGACCCTTATACTGCCGAAAATTTAGATGTTATTCGCAAAGCAAGCCTTATGGGTATAGCACTGCCCCGTAAATTTGGCGGGTTAAACTTTCCCATTACACCCTATATTATGTGTGCCGATATGATTTCGCAAAGCGATGCCGCTTTCGAAAACCTATGGGGGTTACAAAGTTGTGCTACTATTCTTTACGAATACGGTAACGACGACCAGCGCAATAGGTTTCTTCCCCGAATAGCTCAGGGGGAAACCATGTCGATGGATCTTACAGAACCTGATGCAGGAAGTGATCTCCAAGCTGTAATGCTTAAGGCAACGTTCAACGAGAAAGAACAAGCTTGGTACCTTGATGGGGTAAAACGTTTCATCACCAATGGTGATAGTCAAATACACCTTGTTCTTGCTCGTACCGAAGATGGCACAAAAGACGCTCGAGGTCTTTCGATGTTCATTTTCGATGCCAAGAATAACCCAGGTATGAGCGTGCGCCGAATAGAACATAAGATGGGTATTAAGGGGGTGCCAACGTGCGAACTTGTATTTAACCACTGTAAGGCAGAACTTTGTGGCCAACGCAGGTTTGGACTTATTAAGTATGTTATGGCATTAATGAATGATGCTCGCTTGGGTATTATGTCGCAAGCGGTAGGGCTTAGCGAAGCTGCATACCGCGAAGCCTATAACTACGCCATCGAACGCAAACAGTTCGGCGAAACTATCGATAACTTTCCCGCTGTTTACGATATGCTTGCCATAATGCGTGCAAAAGCAGATGCTACCCGTGTTCACCTTTACGAAACAAGCCGTTACGTCGATGTTTATCGAGCTCTTGATGAAGTGGCTCGACACCGTAAACTTACGCCCGAGGAACGAGCCGAACAAAAGCATTTTAGCCGACTGGCTGATGCGTTCACCCCTATTGGAAAAGGTATTTCTACAGAATATGCTAACCAAAACGTTTACGACTGCGTACAAATACATGGAGGCTCGGGGTATATGAAGGACTATGTTTGCGAACGTTTGTATCGCGATGCACGTATTACTAACATATACGAAGGAACTACTCAACTTCAAGTTGTTGCGGCTATTCGTTATGTTACCACTGGGTTCTACTTTGATGTTGTTCGCAACTATCGAAAGGAAGACGTTAAACCTGAACTTAACCCCATTAAGGAGCAACTAGGCAAACTTTTAGAACAAGCCGAAGCCTTTACTCTTAAAGTGGTAGAAACGAAGAACGACGAATACATTGATTTCCATGCTCGCAGATTAGTTGAAGCTTCAGCTCACCTTGTTTTTTCGCATCTACTATTAAATGCGGCTAATGAACAACCTGAACTCTATTTGAAGAGCAGTAAAGTTTATCTTCGTTATGCTACTGCCGAAATGCAAAAAATCGAAACGATGATAAACAATATCGGGTTAGACGAAATAGCCGATTATAAAAAGGTTATGCCTGTAACAAAGTCGGAATAATTATTGCCTAATCGTTTCTACTGACCCATAGGGGGAGTTATGCTGATGTAAGTGTAACTTCCCCCTCTTTTTATTACCGTTAGAGACCTTTGAAAAATAAGGAGCAAGCGTTTAGCCCCTCTAATTGGGGCTAAACTCATACTCCTTATTTTTCAAAGGTCTCTATAAAGGGTACCCCTAACGATAAGGCGTTCGAAGAGGCACTTGCTATCCCTGCCGAGGCTACAATTAGCCTTAGCGCAACTTACCTCGAAAATAAAACAAAACTAAAGGTGGTTGTTACGGGGATGGTTTTCCCCGAAAAGCTTGATAAGAGCAATTGCTACGTAAATCTAGTTATTGCCGAAGATGGTCTTATAGTTGAAGATCAAGCAGGTTCGTTTGATAGTCACAAAAGACCGGTCCCTTTTCAATTGCATGGTGTTAGCCGACTTATACCTACTGGTAAAATGGGTATTAAAGTTGCTGTAGCAAATGATAATACTTATAAATACGAAACCATTATACCTATTAGCGATGAATGGGATACCGAAAACCTTAGGTTAATTGGCTTTATTGCAAAAACGCCTGAAAAGGGTAAGGATACCGCTGAGGTTTATAATTGCACTGAGCTGAACTTGAAAAATGCTTTATCTACAAGCGATATTAATAATACCCGATTAGTGATAAGGGATAACAGTTTTGTTTATACCGAGCCTAATGCCTCGCTAATGGTATATACGCTTAATGGTACAGAGGTAGAGAATAAAAACCTCGCATCGGGTACTTATGTAGTAGTAGTTACACCTCAATTGGGCAAAGAATTTGCTCAAAAAGTAGTTCTCCCATAAAGGAGACCCCAAAAATAGGCTGTCGCTAATTAATTAAAGAGGGGAGTACTTCAGTGTAAGTCGAAGTACTCCCCTTATTTAGTACCTTGTAAGTTCTTCTTATGGAACTAATATTTTATAGCATATTTCATTTAGTTGTATGATATATACCCCTGGTTGTACAGGGATTGTAGCAGTTTTACTGATAAGCGATGTATAGATTAGTTCACCAACCGTACTATAGATATTTACTTTTTCGGGCTTATAGCACGAGAGTGTAATATGTCCTTGCGTTACTTCAGCTATCACATTGTTGCTTAGCAAGTTCGTCGTGGAGGTAACCTGTGCTACTTGCAGTTTTACGTCCTTATTGGTGTTCCCCGACGAAAGGTGTAGTGTGGCTTCGATGGGGGTCGTTGTTGGCGTTGTTCCAGCGAAGGTAATGGTTATTACCTCCCCCGTTTCGCTCGGATTAATTTGCGTTTTATCGGTTGTAAATAATGTGCTTCCCAAAATCGCTACCGATATGGGCTTATCAATTCCAAGCGATTTAATCGTAAGGGTTTGTTGTGCCGTTTTATTTTCGCTAACCACACCAAAGTTTACAGTAGGGGTTGATGGTATTATTTCCTTTTTCCCTTCGGTTGTTGCCAAAAGAGTTATTTCGCAACGCTCTTCGCCTGAGGTTAACACAAGCGTTGATTTACGCTGTTCGGGTTTCTCGGTAGGTTCGCTATTAAAACTAATTAATAGTGTTCCTCCTTCGTGGGTAAGTTCACTTTTATCGCACGTGAACCCGGTA
This sequence comes from Porphyromonas sp., assembly GCA_029983495.1. Taxonomy (GTDB): domain Bacteria; phylum Bacteroidota; class Bacteroidia; order Bacteroidales; family Porphyromonadaceae; genus Porphyromonas. The sequence goes on along the minus strand of JASBZJ010000046.1, from coordinate 3,912 downwards.
TCCCCCTCAATCGTAACTTTTACGGGGTTTGTTAACGCTGAGGTATAAACTTGAAGAGGAGATGCTTTTGCTTGTACATTTAATGTGGATTTACTTGCCGAGAGTGTTGAAAAGGGGAGCTTTTGAGCAACAATATGCGTGTAGAACGATCCGAAGTTGAATTCCTTTTCCCCTTCGTTTGTAATAAGGTACGATTTATCCTTACCCCTGGCGTTACCAATGAATATGTTGTTGAGAATTAACCCATCGAAAACCGAAGCACTTTTTTTTGTGTAAACATAATCGGTATACTTACTAGAGAGTTGCTCATCTAGAACGCGGTAATAGGCTTGGTTGTATAGCTGGTACCCTGTAGCAACTACCTTTTTACCCACAAGATTGACACTTAACACATTCGATATTCCCTTATTGGCAAAAATATTGTACTCCTTTTTACTTAAATCGCCATTAGTAGCATCCATTGCAATAATAACGCCGGTATGTGCCCTTTCGGGTTGCGAAAATATTAAGTTCCCCTTATTATCGTAAAAGTCGCCTGCACACCTGCCCACGTAGTAAAGTTTCCCATTACCTACAGCTAAATCCTCAACAAACATAAATGCCCAATTGTGGCTTTTACCCACTTTGAACGATATGTAATTTACCCATTGGGCTTCGAGGTTTTTACTTAGGCAACCAAATGCCATTATCCCCTTCTCGTTAAGAGTAACTTCATTCCCCAACAAGGTCTTTTTTTGCCCATCTTTTCCGCTAAGTTTAGCTGCAAAATAAAGCTTTCCATCGTGGAAAATTATGCGTCGAATTTCACTTTCTGTAATAGCTTCCCCTTCGTCCTTTACGTGTGCAATAAGTTTCCCCGTTTGGTTAAACTTTAGGATGAAATAATCGCCAGCTTTTTTTTGAGGGTCGCCATTCCAATTTGTGTTGTTTTTTGCTTTTATAGTTACGCCATCGATAGTGATAGCTGTACGAACTTTGCCTGTTACATAGTAATTGCCTTCATCGTCTACGGCACTCCATCCAAGTTTAAATCCGTCAGATGTTCCAAAATCGTAGTAGCTGGCATTGGGCATGGGTTCGTTACTTACTTCAAGCACTTTCGCAAATTCAACCATTCCGTTACTATCTACTTTCAAAAGTACAGGTATGTGTTTGCGGTGAAGAGGCTCCTTATCTGAGGGATCCTTAACCCCACGGAATAGCGAATGTATAGGAATATCGTAATTCGAGCCATCGCTTTGTTGTATACGTAGCACATCTTTCAGGTCGTTGCTTTTAGGATTGGCATGCCGAGCTGTAAGAACGGTAAAAAAACCACCGTCGGCAGTGGGTGTGAGGGTGTGATCCGATAATAGTTCTCCTCGAGTATTATGGATTTCCCAAAGTAGTTTTCCCCAGCGATCCTGCTTATAAAAAACTAAATTCGTGCTTCCGTTTGCACTGGTTCCGTCATCGCCATTTAATATTAGGCGTTGGTTTGCTTCGGGAGCATCGTAGTTATAAATCGAACTTTCGCCATTGCGGTTTTTACTCCAAAATTGGTTTGTTACAAATATATTACCATCGCACGAGGCTTTAATAAAGTAAGGGGTTTGCATCGTTTTATCTGCTTCGCCCCCACGAATGTAACGGTACCAAAGTAGTTTTTGTGAATTTGTTATTCCTTCGTTCTGCGTTGTTTGCTGTGCGTGTGTAGATATTGAGAAGCACAGCCCCATAAACAGAATCGACAACCTGTAAATGAGTAATTGCTTTTTCATGATATAATTTGTTGTGATATGGATGTTTCTTCTTTTTCTGAGGTGATTAAGTTAAAACGTTAGCCCGATTAATGCATTTACATGGTTCGAGCGAGCTTTCCCCGAGGCAAGTTGCTCTGCTGATAGTTTTATGTATATCGAATATTTACTAGAAAGCCTATAGCCCCCGCCAATCATAAACCCATATTGCAGTTGTGTTGCACTTACAAGTTTGAAGGATGTTGTTAGCTGTTCGTGGTAGCCAATAATAGGTTCGGTTTGTTCGGCAAGGATAAGTTGAGGTTTGCCTATGGCGATGTGCATGCCGAATAAGGGCGAAGCAAACCATTGCCAATTTGAATGTTTAAAAAATAGATTCGGTTGGGCACTTAATGTAATGTGGCTATACTGTTTAGTTCCCACAGGGAGCAGTTTTTCGGAATACTGTTGATAGCCTATATTCCCTTCAATGCCCCAATTCAGTGAGGTATTATGGTTGCTTCGCAAGAACGCTTTTATGCCTAGCTCGTAATTATTTAAGGTGTAATTTTTTTGTTCTAGCAGGAATGGATAAATATTCCCGGTCGATTCTCCAAATATGCGGGTTGTTCCTCGTAGCATTGCAGCTTGCCCATATAATGCTATTGCCCAGTTCAGAGGAGCTACAAGGCTATTGCGATACCCTAATGTTGTTCTAAGGTTATGGTTTTGCAAGTGCGTTAATGGTAGGTTGTTGAGGTTGCGAATAATTCGGTCGATAGTAAATACCCTCCAGGTTGCATTTACGAAAATACCCTTAGCGTATAATTGGTTCGGAACAAATCCTAGTTTCCCTGAATAGCTTATGCCCCGATAAAATAAACTGGTATTGTCGCCTCGGAATCGATAGTAATCGCTACCTAAACCTAAAAAATGATACTCATGCGAAACACCAAGTTCACTCAAAAAGGTTACGCTGTTATTCTGTTTATAACGACCAATTCCCCCAGTAAGGGCTATAGTATAATTATTGAATTTGTAACCAGTAGATATTTCAGCTTCGAGCCAAGTAGCTAAGTTGCGAGGCCGAGGGTCGACAGTACGATAGGCAAAAGTGGCATTGTAATGAAACGATGAGGCAAGTAGCCAATTCTCCAAGAATAGGTGCGATGCCCCAGCATCGAAGCTGTAAAAATCCTGTTTTAAAGGGGCTACATGTGCAGTATCGCCCATTACGTAGGGACCTACAATATTCAAGTCGCTCGTTTCGTTAAACCGAATTCCTCCAGTTAAACAATTTGTATAACTTGCTTTTCCCCAAGCGGAAGTATTATTTTGCTTGTAGTAGCTTGAAACATAAAGGCTCCCTTCAGTGTCGCTATTCCCCATTTGAGGAACAAAAAGATTATTCCCATCGCGCCGGAGCTTTGTATTGAGGGTTATATCAGTTCGGTTTGTAGCTTCTCCGAATAGTAATAAAGCTCCCCCGTCCTTACCTATACTCCAATTATACCCTGCTTGTAACTGTTCAAAAATATGTTTGGGTGCATTTATTGTCGAGCTATCGGCCTTTTGGTTATTTATGCTAATATTAGTATGAGCTACAAGGGTATTGCTCGTAAGTAACAGAAGGAAACTAACGGCCATAACTCGAGTAATAATTACGAGCAAAAGACGAAAGGGGAGCTTTAACATAGTCGTAAATTACTTTTTAGCTACTACACCATCGTAAGTAATTTGTTGGCATGGTGTGCCTTTGGCATCAATGGCACTGTGTTGCTCTTCAATAAGCGAGGGGATAACCATCGGGTTAAAGTCGTTGGCGGAGTTGTTTGTATCCTTATAAATAGGGTTGCCATTTGCATCGTTGCCTAAATATTTACGCCTAACGCTGTGGAAGTAACGATCCTTTTGTCCATCAACCGTGCCACAGTGAGTATATCCTCGGTCGATAGTTTCGGGCAGTAATTGCCAAAGGTACTTCGATTGTACCCCACAGTTTACCCCGTCTATAATCCATTCGTAGGGGATTTTGTAGCAATGTTGCATTTTTTTGTACTCTGTACCTTTTACAATCATAGTATACTCATAGTCGTACTTATAGTCGTTTAGGTAAGTTTCTTTTCCAACAGGGGGGCGAGCAATAACGTACGAGCGGAAACCCCGCTTATGCAACACAAAAAAGCTTAGGGTT
>JASBZJ010000045.1 GCA_029983495.1 Porphyromonas sp. | reverse complement strand
AGCAATACCAATACAAAGTACGTTATACCAAACGGCAAAAAAGTTGCAGTGGTGGGCAGTGGCCCGGCAGGGTTATCGTTCGCAGGCGATATGGTAAAGCTTGGTTACGAAGTTACTGTGTTCGAGGCACTACATGATGTGGGTGGTGTGCTTAAATATGGCATACCCGAGTATCGTTTACCGAATGAGGTTGTTGAAGCTGAAATTGATAAACTTCGCGAACTTGGCGTTATTTTCGAAACAAATACCATTATTGGGGCTACCCTTTCGCAATCAGACTTAAAAGAGATGGGGTTTGCTGGTATTTTTGTGGCCTCAGGCGCAGGTTTACCCAACTTTATGAGTATCCCTGGTGAAAACTTTATTGGTGTTATGAGCAGTAATGAGTATCTTACTAGGGTTAATCTTATGCATGCTCGTGGTATGGATAGTGAAACCCCTGTAATGGTTGGCGATAACGTTGCCGTTATTGGTGGGGGTAATACTGCTATGGACTCGGTACGAACAGCTAAACGTTTAGGGGCTAAGCGTGCAATGATTGTTTACAGGCGAAGCTTAGACGAAATGCCCGCTCGATTGGAAGAGATTCATCACGCTATGGATGAAGGTGTAGAGTTCCTCAACCTTCATAACCCGATTGAATATAAGGCTGATACCGATGGGCATGTTAAATCAATGGTTCTTCAGAAAATGGAATTAGGTGAACCCGATGCTTCAGGGCGTAGACGCCCTGTTCCTATTAAGGGAGAAGTTGAAGAAATTCCAGTAGATGTAGTGGTTGTAAGTATTGGTGTATCGCCAAACCCTCTTATTCCAAATAATTTCGATGGGCTTAAAATATCGAGCAAAGGAACCATTCAGGTTAATGAGCAAAACCAAACCGATGTGCCCACAATATTCGCTGGAGGAGATATTGTGCGAGGTGGTGCTACTGTTATACTTGCTATGGGCGATGGTAGGGTAGCTGCTACGGCAATGCATAATTACCTTTCAAAAAATCAGGGTTAATACATAAGCCCCCCTTATGTATAGGCTAGTTATTCCTCTATACTACTTCAAGTTATGGTAGCAAAAGTGGTTTTGCCACTAGCGTTAAGTAAGGAACTTAGTTATGACGTACCCGAATTGCTACAAAACAATGTAGCCATTGGAAAACGAGTTCTGGTTGAAGTGGGGGTGCACCGCCTTTACGTAGGTATAATTACGGAACTCTTTAGCTCAAATACCCTTAGTAATAACAAAGGGTACGAGCTAAAGAGTTTACTTTTTGTGTTAGATGACAAACCTTGTATCACTACTGAAGAACTAAGTTTTTGGGAGTTTTTGAGCTTCTACTATATGATTCCATTAGGTAGTGTACTTTCGGTAGCCTTACCAAGCGACTACCTACCACAAACCACAACATCGGTTTCGATAAACTACGATTTACTTTCGGGAAGTACTTTCGTGGATAAGCGTGAATATAAGGTCAGGGATAAACTTATTGCTTATGCCAAACCAGCAATTTCGTTTGATGAATTTATTCGCCTTTTGGGACGTAGCTATGCAAAGTTTTTTGTAACCTTTTTGAATGTTGGAATTTTCGAGTCCAAATCAGCAGAACCTATTGTAGTCCAAAGGATTGGTGTAGAACATATTTCCCTTTCTTTGAAGTATACTACCTTTGATGCTTTACAAAATGTTGAGGCTTTGTTACAGCGTTCTCGTACTTTGTTGAAGCTTTTTGGGGAATTCCTTGCTTTACTCCCACAAAAGGATGAGGAAGTTGATTTATTGGCAAAAATACCGATACACAAGCTTCTGCAAAAGGATCCAAATAAACGGGTAGCATATCGAAGGCTATTAGCTAAAATTCCCGATCTTTTTGTATCTACTTACCAAATTGAAGTTGCGGAGCAATCTTATATAGGCACGCAATACAATATTCATACTTTACCGAAATTATCGTCACACCAGCCTACCTTATATAAAGCATTCAACGACGAGGATCAGTACGCTTTTATAGCTCCTTACATAAAAGAGGTTCTCAGCCAAGGTAAACGGGTTCTTTTATTGCTACCACAGAGTAGCACAATCGAAGGCGATGAAGCTTTTATTCGTCCTTTATTAGGTTTAACGGACGAACCTTTATTTTTTCTTTCAGGACAAACAACTCCGAAGCAACGAATCGAGTTAAGGCATCGCATTTTGGAAACTAACGAATCGCTTGTTATTGTTGGCAGTAGGATAGCAACGTTTATACCCGCTTGTGGGCTTGGTTTAATCATTGTTGCCGAGGAACAAGATATTTTTTATAAGCAACAGGAACCTTCTCCTCGTTTCCATGCTCGCGATAGTTTAATTTTTCGCGCCAAGCAACTACGTATTCCTATCCTTCTTACCGCTGTAACACCTTCTCTCGAAACTGAACTAAATGTTCGATTAGGTAAGTATTCACTTATTAAAACACCAAACCCATATGCTAAAACGCAGTCGCCAGATGTAGAGGTTCTCAATCTTAAGCGCGAGAGAGCTATTCACCGTATTAAGTGCGATTGCATTATATCGAAGTCTTTACGCGATGCTATAAGCAAAACACTTACTGAAAATAAAAAGGTGCTATTGATTGCTGCTCGAAAAGGCTTCGCCCCTTATTTATATTGTACCCATTGTGGCGAAACTATTAAGTGTCCTCAGTGCAGTGTTTCGTTAACCTATCATCAGTTTCAGGATAGGCTTACTTGTTCGTATTGTGGGTTTACTATGCGTGTTCCAATACTTTGTCCAATGTGCTCGAGTAGAAATGATGTAGTAGAAGGAACGCTAAAAAAAATAGGTTTTGGTACTGAGCGAATAGAAACCGAACTACAAACGATTTTCCCCATGGCCAAGCTGTTAAGAATTGATGCTGAAACAACCCGAAATAAGGGGAATAGAAGATTACTAAAGGATGCTATTATTAACGATGATAGTGATATTATAATTGGTACTACTTTACTTTCGCGCATTGCTTCACTTACAAGTGTGGGGCTTGTTGCTATTCCTCAGTTCGATTTACTAGCAGCATTTCCTGATTTTCGTAATGATGAACAACTGTATACTCTATTTATTCGCTTACAACGCAGGTATAAAAATGCGAAGTTCTTCTTCCAAGCAAATGACCCGCAACATTTAATGCTTCATCGTTTCGAAGCAAATCATGTTGATGAAACAATAAATGATTTACTTGCAGAACGTGAGCTTTTCAAGTTTCCCCCATATCATAGGTTAATTCGCATTATCCTAAAGGATAAACGTATTGATGTAGTAAACTTTACATCGCACGAGCTTACACGTGTTCTTTTACAGCACCCTAACTGTTTTGCCGATGTGCAAGGTCCTATTGAGCCTTATGTTTCGAAAGTTAAACTAAAGCATATACGGCATATTACTCTTAGGCTCGAACAAAATGCTTCGAGTAAGTTAGTACGCAATACGATTTTTAATGTACTCGATTCTTTAAAACAGGTATATCCTGCTTTTCGTCGAGTAGAAATTTTTTTTGATGTAGATCCCTATTAAAACGAACACAAAAAAACGTGCTAGGTAAGTGTTTAAAATCTTTCCTAGCACGTATAATGTGTTTTAATTTAAGCTTGGCCTTGTGCGTTACTTTGTTAGTTTGGCTTGGCCTGCTTCGAGTACTTCGTTGGTTGCTTTGTTGTAAACAAAGGCTACAACCGAGCATTCCTCAATGTCGTTTACTTTGGGTAAAGTATAAGTATAACTGTATTGTTTGCCTAATTCTAAGGGTTCACCCCAAGTTCCATTTACAGCACCTCGCAAAACGTGGTTGTGTTCGTAATCGGGAACAGTTTTTTCTCCCCAAACCTGCTTGTAAATAATACCATCTTCAATAACCCATACTTGTAGCATCATTTCATCAGGCAGTGTAATACCATCCTTTTCTACCTTTTCAACTTTAACTTGGCAGGCAACAGCTTCGTCGCTTTCAGCCTTGCCTTGAAGGGTTATTTGTAGCAATTGCGGAAGTTTTAGTTCCTCACTTATTATTCCAGCCCAAGTTGCGTAACCTTCTATTGCTGTGGTTGTTTGTCCTTTGTGAACTTTACGATTAATCATTCCTGCAGGTAACGCCATCCCTGGTGCGAACTTTTTGTAATAAGCTTCAGCATCGTTACAGAAAAGGGGAGTATCCTTTGAGGTGAAATTTTCAGCACCGTGTAACCCAACAGCTACTACCTTATTGCCATAAATTTGTTTTATGTCGTGAATAGCTATGGCTGCTTCAGGACAGTTTTTGCAGATAACACCCGTAAAATCCTCTAGTAGAATAGTTCTTGTACCCTCCTTAGTAATATTCTCAATAGGAATAAGGCGATCTTCCTGAGCAATGTTTTTGCATGAGGAAGTAATAATTAGAGTTGAAGCTACCGTAGTCAGCGAAAATAATATCTTATTTGCAATGTTTTTCATACACTAAGTTGAAATTAAAAGTTTCCGTTATACGAGAGGTATATACCTTTAGTTTGGGGCATCCAGCGACAAACGCCTCCCGAGCAATTCATCCCTGCACGTGTTCTACCCAATGATAGCATAAAGCGGTGTGCTGCTTTAGTGTATGTTATGCTAGCCATGTAGTAATGTTGCTTTGTAACCCCCATGTTATATTGGTCTGAAACGGTAAACATCCAGTTTGGGCTTACCGAAAGTTCAGCTAGTCCGTAAATCCAGTTTCCTTCGGCATGTTTTGTTGCAAGGAACTGTAGTTCGGTTCTAAGGGTATATTCTCTCGAAAATTTATAGCTACCATCGTAAATAAATATGTTACTCCAAATATGTGGGGTTTGTTGTAATGCGTTTTCAACGTGTCCTTCAACAACTTGCTGATTATATATTTGGTGCAAATAGGTAAAAGTAAAACTGTATTTTGGAGTAACCTTTTTCGATATTTCCAAGTCAATATCAGAAAAGTATAGGTCGCCCATACCAAAGAAAGACGTTTTAAAACCATCGGTACCATAAAACGATGATGGCTTGCTGGGGTCAACTTCGGGCAGGTAGTCTTTTTTTAATCCACGAATATGCGAAAAGTTTACACGAATGTTTGTTCCGTATTTGCCACCAAGTGCAGAATGCCTGGGTATCATGTACCTAAACTCACCTTGAAAAGCCCACTCGCCAACGTTTTGCGTTGCATAAGGGTATAGAGCAGCCAGTGCATAGGTGTGCTGTGCTGAAAATGGAGGCATATGGTTTAGATGAAGATGCATACCCAACAAACTTCGCTTGCTTATATAGTTAAAGTTTTCGCTCCGTTTTGCTTGTAACAATGCACTTAGCCCTTTTTGTGTGTACGAAAGTGAAAGCATAGCAACTGAACCTGGGCGATAAACGTAAAAATTATCGGCTGTGGGGTCGTTAGGTTTATAAGCATATTCACCATTAAGTGTAAATCCTCCTGCGGCAAAGTTCATTCTACCACCATAAGCGGGTACATTTTGGGGTAGGTTAAGTCGGTAGTTTTTTCCATCGCGAATCACAAAAACATCTTCATCGCCTTCCTGTTTATTAACTACCGAGCCCCCAAAAGTTAAGGCTATATTATTTTGTTGCATTGCCGAAGCCCATTCCGAAATCGAAAGTTCGAGGTCGGCACCCGAAACGTAGCCTCTTTGCTTATTAAAAAGTTTGAAGGTGCGGTCGAAGGTGTAACGTTGCTGCCCCCAAAGTGCTTTAAAAGTTAGCCCTTCAAGAGGCCTAAGCATTAAATGTGCACCACGAACTGCATTATCGATGCCTAAGGCGCGATCCTCATACGAACGAAAAATTATACCGCTACCAAATCGATCATAAAAATCGCCTACTGTAACTTGAGCTACGTTTCCATATTTACCCGAAGCATATATAAAGGGTATGCCACGTCCCGCTTCGATTGCATTACGTCCTGGCAGTGGGCTAAGTAAATCTTCAAAGCGAACACCAAACTCAAGGTAATTGTTTCGAATAGTTCCCACTACATAGTTGTTTGCGCGCCAGGTGTTCTGTGTATCATCGTTAGCACGCGAAAACAGCATATCGCTTTGAACACTAAACGATGCTGTTAACTTTTCCCACTTTTCGGGTGTACGAAAATGATTAAATAGGGGGCTATTGTTCGTAGTTGTAGTGTTACTTTTTGAAGATGTTAGGTAAGAATGGGGTAGTTGTGCTGTTGCTGTAGGTATTGAATCGTTTGCTTTAATGGTGGAACAAAAACCAGCAATTAAGGCACCTACAAGAATGTACTTAATACTACCTGAATGAATAGTTTTCATTTCAAGAAAAAACTGTTTAGTTACGTTGTTATTTTGTTTCCGATATTGCTTTAGTTTAGTTCGTTACATAAGTATATACTTAATAACGCTTAGAGGTATGGTTTAATAAAAAACTCTCTCAGCATTACACATCAACTGAGAGAGTGTTACTTGTATGCGTTACTTTATAACGTAAACATTCGTATTTATTTGAGATGTTCACGAACAACCTCGATAAGATGAGCTTCCGAACCATCGGAATAACCACTATGCGAGTATACTATTTCGCCTTTACCATCCACAACAAAAACAGCAGGAATTAGGTTTACTTGCATAGCTCGCTTAAAATCGGAATTGCTATCGAGTAAAACATCAAAATCCCAACCATTACCAAGAACTAAAGGTTTTACTTTTTGCACGTTCTGACCTTCGTCTATCGAAACAAGTATAAGCTTTACACCAGTTTCGTCCTGCCAATCGGGATAAACTTCGTGTATAGCTTTAATTTCGCGCATGCAAGGCTTACACCATGTGGCGAAAAAGCTTATAATAAATGGTTTACCATCGTTGCTCAATTCGGAGGTGTTTACGGTTTTGCCATTGATATCCTTAAGTTCAACTTTTGGAAGTTTACTTTGGGCAGAAGCAAGAACAGGAAGTAAACATGCTACTGCTAGGGCTACAATTAGTCTTTTCATATCATTATTTCCAAGTTAATTTCTTTCTACGCCAGCAAATGTACTAAAAAGCTTTGGAAACTAGCGCAATGTCCTTGTTCTATTTTCCAATATTGGTTATAATATAGGGTATGTAGCTTCGGGGTCAAGCTCAAACCCATCGGCATCCATCCACACGGGAAATTTATTTCTCAAACTGTCAAGCGGAGCTTTTTCAATAGTTGCTAACGCTATTCCTTCAGTTTCATCGTCAACCTCGGCCATTGTTCGCCCTTTTGCATCAACAATTGCGCTACTTCCTTTGTAACTTAGCCCATCGGAGTCGGTTCCGACTCTGTTTACTCCGCAAACATAGGCTAAGTTTTCCATAGCTCTAGCGCGAACTAAAGTACGCCAAACCTCGTTACGGGCTATTGGCCAGTTTGCCATGTCAATCAGTAAGTCGTATTCATTATTACGATTCCTGCACCATACGGGGAAGCGTAAATCGTAGCACGCTACCATAAGGATGTTAAAGCCACGGTAGCTAAAAATATTCCGTTTGTTTGCTGGGGTAATCCACTTTGTTTCGCCAGCAGGCCTAAATAGGTGGCGTTTATCCTGGGTGTATTGTTTCCCCTCAGGGGTAAAGAAGAAGATGCGGTTGTAATATTTTTCGTTCGGTTTAGCCGAAGAATTGGTAGGGTTCGATTCCTTAATGAACAGAGTTAACGCTATGGCAATATTTTCTGTAATAGCGAGTTGCTGAAGTTTTTCGATATAGGGGCTATTGTTAGCTATAGCAATGTTGGGGAGGTGCATCGAAAACCCAGTTAAAATGGCTTCGGGAAAAACAACAAGCTCGGCTCCTTTTGCCTTAGCTTGTTGTGTGTAAAGTTTTATCTTAGCGAAATTTTCTTCGGGCGATTCCCAAGCAATATCGCATTGTGCAATGGCGATGCACAATGCGATAGTCGATTTTTCTGAAGGTGAGTTTTTCACGTGAGCAAAATTTACTGTTAACTACTCTCCTTGTTTGGTATCCGAAGGTTGATCGCTTACCATGTTTTGGAGTTCACTGAATATAACATCCTGCAATTCTCCAAACTGGGTGCCAAGCTTGTTTATCTTTTCGTTGTGTTTTTCAACTACTTGTTTAAAATATAGGCTTTGTTTATCGGTTGCTTTACGGCTATTGGCAATCCCCTTTAAGGTTGATTCCTCGGCTTCATATATACCAGAAATCAAGTCATTAAGTGCTTGGTAATGTTCGGGAGAACTTATTTGTTGGAGAAAATCGAGCTCTTCAGCAAAGTAATCCGACATTCTCTTAACAGCTTTTTTTAGTTTTCTTTTTGATGGCATACTCTATGTTATGTTGTTATATTTCTATTTTCTTTGTTACAAGAGAGAGGTTATTCCTTAGGGGTATCCTTTCTCATTTCGGCAAGTTTTTCCTTTATTAGGGCAATCTTTTCGTCAATAAGCTCAATATCGTGCAAAATGGCTTTATTTTTCTTTTCTACATCCTTTAGCACGGTATCGCCCCAATTGGAGGATGAAGTCATTAGTTGAAGGCTATTTTCGGCTGTTTTTAATTCATCAAGGAGGCGTTCTTTTCGGCGAAGATTAAAGGTAATCTCGTTACGAAGTTTATCTTTATCGCCCGCCAAAGCCATTTGTTCAACTTTTTCGGCAAAGCCTTCCATTTTTCGTGAGGCATGATCCAACTTCCATTGTTCAAAGATAGCATTGGTTGTTGAATAGAACTTGTCGTGGAGTTTTTGCGAGAGTCGAGGAGGTAAGTATCCCGATTTCTTAAACTCGTCAATTAAGTTGTATAGTTCTTCCGAAAAATTCTTTTTTACATCGATTTCGTTACTTACTTCGCGTTTTAGCATTTCTTCGGCCTTTGCAAGTAGTTCCTTTTTCTTTTCAACTATACTACTTTCCTCTTTTCGTCGGTTTTTAAAGTTCTCTTTACGCGCATTGAAGAAGGTGTCGCATGCGGCACGGAATCTATTCCATAATTCGTTATTTTTCTTACCAACTGAACCGATTTCGTTCCATTTTTTTTGTAGTTCTTTGAGGTGCTCAGCAGTATCTTTCCAGTTATCGCTTTTTGCTAAGCTTTCAGCTTCTTCAACAATAGCTAGCTTTTCGTGGTAGTTGGTATCGAATTGTTCGTGTATTTCTTTAAGTGCTAGGGCACGCTTTGAAAAGAATACATCACAGGCTGCACGAAAACGTTTGTATATGGCGTTCGACTCGGAGCGGGGTACAGAACCTACTTCCTTCCATTGCTGTTGCAACGCGATAACCTCTTCCTTTTTTTGGTTCCATTGCCGGTGCGAAGTTAGTGCATCGTAGTTGATGTCTTCCACACGTTCGCAAATCTTCTTCTTAAGTTCGAGGTTTTTGGCTTCCTCTTCTTTACGGTTATTGAAGAACTCTTGCCCTCGGTCGCGAATAAGCTTGGATACTTCGGTAAAGCGTTCCCAAATTTCGTCGCGAAGTTCCTTGGCTACGGGACCAATTTCCTTCCACTTTGCATGCAGTTCCCCAATTTCGCGATTCGCTTGTGCTGGGTTATTCGAATTTGCTAATTCGTTTGCTCGTTCAATAAGTTCCTCTTTTGCTTCGAGATTCTTTTTAAAGTCGATATCGCGGAAATCATCATTGATTTGCTTTAGATCGTAAAAGCTATCGCGTAGGGCGGAGTATTGTTCTTGTAGATCTTTATCAAGGTCGTGGGGAATATGAGCAAAAGCACGCCATTCCGATTCTATCTCGCGGAATTTTCGTGTAATGGAGCCAAATTCCTCGGTGCTTTTTACAAGTTCATCAAGGCGTTGTACGAGTTCTTTACGCTTTTCTGTAGCTTCTTGCTGCTGTTTTTCAAGTTGCTCACTATACTCGCGGAACTTTATTCTGTAGTCCGAAATTAAGTCGTTAAGTCGCAGTGCTTGTACTTGAGCGTCTGCTAATTCATCTTTCTTATCCTCATCTTTTTCCAACTGCTCTTTCTTTTTTAGGAAGGCATTTTCGAGCATATCAATATCCTTCTCTTTAGGCAGTTCTTCTTGTTGAAGCAAAAGCCCTACAGCATCTACTACCTCCGAAAAGCTCATGGCATTAACCTTTGATGGGGTTAATGTCAGCCGTTTTTTGCGACTATCGTCTTTTATTTTAGCTTCGTTGTTAGCGGAGTTTTCTGCATTTTCGTTTTGGGGTATCGTATTAGGGTGCTCATTACCGCTATTTGCGTGGGAAGAAGCTTCACCACTATTTTCCATTTGAGCATCCTTTTCCCCGAGTTTGCTGTTCTCCTTCGCCGTATGATCGAACTCTTCAGTGGAGTTATTCATCGTTTTTTCAGATGAGTTTTGCTCGTCTTTTTCAGTCAAAGGGATTTGATTAACGGATTGCTTACCAAGTTGTTCGTTTATTTCGGGCACTTGGTTGTTACTACTTGTGGTATTCAATTTTTCTTCCATGGCAATAATCTCAAAGAGAAAGTAGCACGACTCCAAAAACTACTATCTATACTCGGTTAAGTACGAGTAGGAGTCGCATGTTCATCTAGCACAAAGTAAACAATTATTTTTCACTTTACTATATATACACGTAACAACACTTGGCAAGCTATTGCTAGATACTTGCGTTTGGTAGCGATAATCAATAGGTTATATATTCCAATTTTTATTGTGTGGTATGCTTCCTAAGACCTTTGAAAAATAAGGAGCAGGCATTCAACCCTTCGAAATAAGGGGCTATGAGTAGAGTAAATTTGTTGGGATTTAGAGAAAGTATATGCCCCACATCTTCCCCCGGAGCCTCAAAAATGAAGTTCTGGGGGAATTTTTTCACACGAGTAAAACCCTAAACGAACAGAACGTGTAATTGAGTTTACCTGATGTTTTCCCATTTTAATCAACAACAAAATGGGAAAAGATCAACTAAACTCAAACAAATGCTCCGAAGTTTTGATCTTTTCATCAGGACGAAAATAAAAAAGAACCTGAAC
>JASBZJ010000044.1 GCA_029983495.1 Porphyromonas sp. | reverse complement strand
CCACAGACCGAAAATACAGAAGAAGATAATGGTTATTGCCCTTATGATGAGGACTTTTATAACCGATATTTGGAATGTTTGGGCAACTATTTGTTGCTATCTGGCGAACATAATATACCGTTGAGCAATAATAAATTCCAGATAAAGCGTGATAGCTATACACACTTAAAACAACAGCAGGAGGTTAAGGACGATACGGAGCGTGACCTACTTTGGAACAAAGAAAAAATTGAAAAGCGTCACAAAAAGATAGTCGATTGCTTAAAGGAAGTACTTTAGGTATTATTGCTGTCCAATAAAACTCAGAAAGAACAAAACGATGTGGCTCAACCGCTGAAATTATGCGGTTGGGCTTTCCTTTTTTTGAAATCCCCCTCCTAGTCGAATAACGATGGCAAAGGGGGGATTCCGAGATTGAGTTCAGACGGCAGTATTCCGAAAAGTGTGTAATGGTTTTAGCTATTCGTAGGCGAAGATTTTCAAAGGTTACAGAAAAGAAGATTTTGTACCTTTGCTGTAGTTTATAGCTTCGCCGATTGAGTGATGTTAGTAATTCACGTGGCAAGGCTCGTTTTTTAGTTCATGTTAAGCAAATAACCGATGAAAGAGAGTACTTCTTCTTCACCCCATGCCGAGGATGGCTTACCTCCGAGTAGTAAAAGTAAAGGCTACCCAAGCGCATCGGTTGGCTTTTCGCGTTGGAGTACAATAAGTAGTTGTAGCTGTTATAGTACTATGTAGAAAGTTGCAACATCCACAACCACTCTGCGTATAAGAGAATACAGACGGTTCGCAAGGCTAGTGCCTCGGAGTTTTTGTTTTATTTGTTCGTAAAGAAAAAAGAAGAACCATAAGCAGTAAAAACATGCGCAGAATATATTACCCTGCAGAGGCCTTTGCCGAAGATGATGAGCTACGAGCAGGCAGCTGGATAAAAATCGATAGTCCCAGTAACGACGATATAGAGTTCCTTACAAAGGAGCTTGAGGTTCCCGAATCATTTATTGCTGACATTGCCGATAGTGATGAGCGACCACGTATTGATAACGAGGACGGGTGGGAGTTGACGGTTATTCGTATACCTATTGCTACCCCGGACTCAACAGCACCGTTTAACACAGCACCGTTAGGATTGCTGTTTTCGGCAGAGCAGGATACCCTTGTAACCGTATGTTACTATCCAAATGAAATGCTAACCGACTTTATTCGTCATTTAAGGCGAAAAAAAATTGTGGTAACCCGTGTAATTGATTTCATATTTCGGTTAGCTCACAGCTCGTCGGTTTGGTTTCTTAAATACATGAAGCAACTAAGCTTGCTACTTATGGAGGCAGAAGAAGCCTTGCAAACAAGCGTGCAAAACAGTAGCTTACTACAGCTTATGGCCTATCAAAAAAGTATGGTATACTTTTCCACATCAATTAAAGGCAACGAAGCGGTAATAAACAAAATCGTAGCTATAAACCCTAGTAGCCATTATGATAAGGATCTCCTTGAAGAGATGATGATTGAGCTTCAGCAGGCTTATAATACTGTAACAATACAAGCTGAAATTCTTACAGGTACAATGGATGCCTTTGCAAGCGTAATAAACAACAACGTAAATACTATAATGAAGCGCATGACTAGTGTGACTATTATATTTATGTTTCCAACGCTTATTGCAAGTATTTTTGGAATGAACCTTATTACTGGATGGGAGGAAAAATATGGTGTATTTTGGATTGTTACCCTTATTTCGCTTGTTATAGCTGTTGCTACATACTTTATCCTGAAAAAAATTAAGTGGTTTTGACCTTTATAATTTACCCATAAACCGAGCAAGCTATACCTCTCAATTAGGTTGACGAATTAACACTACAGCAATACAATAGATAAAATCCTATTCGATGATAGCATTAAACGAACTTAAAATTCAATTCGGAAAACGAATTCTTTTTCAAGATGTAAACCTGCAATTTAACCCTGGCAACTGCTACGGTATTATAGGTGCCAATGGCGCAGGAAAATCAACTTTATTAAAAGCAATAAGTGGCGAAATTGAACCTACACGAGGAACCATAACTATGGGGCCTGGCGAACGACTTTCGGTGTTGAGCCAGGATCACTTTGCATTTGATAAGTTCACTGTTCTAAACACAGTCCTTATGGGACATGATATTCTGTGGAATGTGATGCAGGAAAAGGATGCTTTGTATGCGAAAGAAGATTTTTCGGACGAAGATGGTATTCGTGCAGCAGAATTAGAAGAACAGTTTGCAAACCTCGAAGGATGGAATGCCGAAAGCGATGCCGCAAGCCTATTAAGCGGATTAGGTATTAAGGAGGATTTACACGATAAGTTAATGGCGGATATAAGCGGGAAACAAAAGGTTCGGGTGTTACTTGCTCGTGCCCTTTTTGGTAAGCCCGATAATTTATTGCTTGACGAACCCACTAACGACTTGGACCTCGATACGGTAAGTTGGCTTGAAGATTACCTAAGCGAAACGGAAAGTACTGTATTGGTTGTAAGCCATGACCGTCACTTTTTAGATGCCGTTTCGACACATACTGTAGATATCGATTTTGGAAAAGTTCGGCTTTTCTCGGGGAACTATTCTTTTTGGTACGAATCCGGTCAGCTTGCTCTACGCCAACAGCAACAACAGAACAAAAAGATGGAGGAAAAAAGAAAAGAGTTAGAGGAATTTATTCGCCGGTTTAGTGCAAACGTTGCAAAAAGCAAACAAACTACAAGCCGCAAGAAGATGCTCGAAAAACTCAATATCGAAGAAATTGCTCCCTCTTCTCGGCGATATCCCGGAATCCTATTCCAACCTGAACGCGAAGTGGGAAATAAAATACTTGAGCTTAAAGGACTAAAAGCATCAATTGATGGCGAAACCCTTTTCGAAGATTTAAACCTCTATGTGGAAAAAGGTGATAAAATAGTTTTCATTAGCCACGACCCCCGTGCCATGACAGCTTTATTTGAGATTATTACAGGCAATCGAAAAGCGGATTCGGGTTCGTACGAATGGGGGCAAACAATAACAACAGCCTATTTGCCACTCGATAATAGTAAATACTTTAATGAGGATCTCGATTTAATTGCTTGGCTAAGTCAGTTTGCACAAGATACAAGCGATATATATATTAAGGGATTCCTTGGCAGAATGCTGTTTAGCGGAGAGGAAGTGAATAAACGGGTAACTGTGCTTTCGGGAGGTGAAAAAATGCGTGTTATGATTGCAAAAATGATGCTCCCTCCAGGTGCAAATACATTAATCCTCGATACCCCAACTAACCACCTCGATCTTGAGTCAATTCAAGCATTTAATAATACCCTAATCAACTATAAAGGTGTAGTTCTCTTTTCCAGTCACGACCACGAGTTTATCCGTACTGTGGCAAATAGAGTAGTTGAACTTGGACCAAAGGGAATTATCGACAAAATAATGAACTATGATGAGTATATTGTGGATGATGATGTACTGCGTAGGCGAGCTTCGATTTACTAAAACTTGTACCAATACGATATGAAGAAAACATTCAATTTCCTATTTGCCCTCTGCCTTCTCTTTGGGTGGGTTGCCCAGGCATTGGCACAGAATAATACCAAAACTATGACTCCCGAAATGCTTCTTTCCATGGCTCGGGTAGGAGGCTTTTCGCTTTCCCCTAACGGCAAAGACGTTGCCTACACGGTAGCCTTCCCTAGTATTGAGCAAAATAACAGCAACTCGAAACTATTTGTTGTAAGTACCGATGGTAAAAACCGACGCGAAGTGTCTACTTCTCTTTCAGGTATAAACAGCCCTGTTTGGATAAACCAAGGCAAACTTATTGCAGCCCTTGCCAAAGCAAGCGATGGTACATATCAACTATTTACGTTATCACCCGATGGAAAGCAAGTTAACCAATGCTCGGCTGTAGCTGGTGGTATTACTGGTTTTCTATTCTCCCCCGATGAAAAAAGTGTAATCTACACTAAGGATATAAAGTTTGGTCAAACCGTAGCCGATAAATACCCTGATTTACCAAAGGCTACAGGCCGAATTATTACTGATCTTATGTACAAGCATTGGGATGAATGGGTAACAACAGTTCCTCATCCATTTTTAGCAAAGCTTGAAAAAACTCCTTTTGTTTCAGGAATAGACTTACTCGAAGGAGAACCATACGAAGCCCCTATGAAACCGCATAGCGACTTAACCGACTTTTCGTTCTCTCCAGATGGAACAAAAATCGCTTATGCATGTCGTAAAAAGGTGGGCTTAGAGTATAGTATTTCAACGAATAGCGACATTTACCTATATGATGTAAATACAGGAAAAACAACTAATCTAACGGAAGGTATGATGGGATATGATACTCACCCAACCTTTTCGCCTGATGGGAAACAACTTGCCTGGTGTAGCATGGAGCGCGATGGATACGAAAGTGATCTTATTCGCCTTTTTATACTGAATCTATCCTCGCCAGAAAAGAAAACTTGGCTTACTGAAGGCTTTGAATGCAATGTAGAAAGCCCAACATGGAGCAACGATGGTAAAAGTATTTATTTTGTTAGTTGTGTAAAAGCACTTAGCGACATTTACAATATTGACATAACAACAAGGAAAATAAAGAAGGTTACTGATGGTGAGAACGATTACATAGGGTTCGATCTAAAAGGTAAAAATATGGTGGCAGCAAGGCAATCGATGCTACTTCCTACCGACTTGTACAAAGTAGAACTTACAACAGGTAAGGCATTCCCTATTACCGCCGAAAATGCTCAACTACTTAGTTCGCTTGGCGATATACGTTGCGAAAAAAGAATGATGACCACTACAAATGGTGAACAAATGCTAGTTTGGGTGCTTTACCCTGCTAACTTTAACCCGTCGAAACAATACCCTTCAATATTATATTGCCAAGGTGGCCCTCAGAATACTATTAGCCAGTTTTGGAGTTACCGTTGGAACCCACGTCTCATGGCCGAGCAAGGCTATGTTGTAATCCTTCCCAATCGACATGGGGTACCCAGCTTCGGAAAAGCATGGAATGAACAGATAAGTAAGGATTATCCCGGGCAGAATATGAAAGACTATATGACTGCGGCTGATGAGATGAAAAAAGAACCTTTTATTGCAAAGGATAAAATGGGTTGTGTGGGTGCTAGCTACGGAGGCTTTTCTGTATATTGGCTTGCTGGCAACCACGATAATCGCTTTGCTTGTTTTATTGCTCATGCTGGCATATTCGATATGGAGGCTCAGTACTATGAAACCGAAGAAAAGTGGTTTGCTAATTGGGATATGGGTGGTGCTCCTTGGGAAAAGGATAATGTTGTTGCGCAACGTACATTTGCGAATTCGCCCAATAAATTTGTTGATAAATGGAATAAGCCGATTCTCATAATCCATGGCGAACATGATTATCGCATACTCGCTTCGCAAGGGATGATGGCTTTCGATGCTGCTAAAATGCGTGGCGTGCCTGCCGAAATGCTTATTTTCCCGGACGAATGCCACTGGGTTCTTAAGCCTCAAAATGCACTCCTTTGGCAAAGAACCTTCTTTTCGTGGCTCGATAAGTGGCTAAAATAAAATAGGCTTTCTACCTTTCATCTGCCAACAAACGATGTTTTAGCAGGTAGATAAGCTCAGTAACTAAAACAGAATCAAAAGGTTCTATCCCAGTTAATGACTAATTTGCTCATTTTTTCAAAATAATGCATTACCTTTGCGGTGCGTTTCAATATACCCTTGTTTTAGAGGGTAAATAGGGGATACGCTTTACTATAGAAAGATAAAAAGAAAAATAAGAACAACTAAATCACTTATTGAAATGAAAAAAGTATTTGCAATGATTGCTATTGTTGCTGCCTCGCTTGTAATGGCTAGCTGCAATAACAACAAGGACAAGAATGCTGAAAGCGAAGCAACCGAAGCTCAAGAACAACTTGATGATGCTCAAAAACAAGCTGAAGAAACTCAAGCTCAACTAGCTACTCAGCTCGTTGGGGTTTGGACTGCTAAAGTTCCCGCTGCCGACAATGGTGTAGGTTCTGTTTATACCCTTACTATTAAGGATGGTCAAATCTACTCTTTAGCTGAAGTAAACGACAAAGTTGCTGCCGACAAGTTAGTTAACGTACAAGACGCTAACTACACAATTGAAGGCAATATCATCACACTTTCTGATGGTAAAAAACTCGAGTTCGACGGTAATGAAAGCAAACTCTATTGGTTAAAGGACGATATGAGTCGCGCTACCGAAGATAACGAAAACTACGTTTACACACGAGTTACTGAAGCTAAATAAATAGCAGAAAGGTCATAGAGAAACACATTTCGGTTTCGTATTCCGAAGCCTAGTTTCTCTCGTCACAATCACGTTCAGAGTCTCTTCAACCTTGTATGGGTTGAGGAGGCTCTGTTCTTTTTAGTTTATATATTAGGATTTCTCCAAAAAGAGACCATTTTATATCTATTCGTTTTTATAAAACCTTTTGGAAAAAGTTCTCTTTTGTAAGAATGCCTTTCGTGAGTTGAGTACAAATGTTTTTGTTGAGTGTGTACAAACTATTACTACGAGCGAAAGAATTAACTTTGTGGTTAGTTATGGCAAATAAAGTATCGCAAAAAATAAAGCAAGCAACACAGCTCATCTCGGGTAATGCAGTAGGGCAATTCGTGGCTTTGCTATTGTTGGCTATTGTTGGTAGGCAGTATAGCGAAGAAACAATGGGTATGTTAGGGTCGTTTATGGCATGGGCGGGAATATTTGCAATAGCAGCAACAGGGCGTTATGAGTATGCTCTTGTTGTGGCACCCAATCCATCTGAAAGTAAAACGTTGCTTAAATTGGCAATAAGATTGGCAGGGTTTAGCTCGGCAATTTTATTAGCTACTCTATTGCCGATTACTATTATTTGGGGGCATTACATACCACTTGGCAACTTCCTTTTGCTTGTACCTCTGTATGTGGCACTGTTTTCAATATACAATTGCCTTGTGATGTGGCTGTTACATCACAGAAAGTACAAACAACTTGCTTTAAGTCAAGCAATAAAAGGGGTAAGCAATAACTTACTAAAGGTGTTATTTGGTTTCGTTTCTGCATCGGTACTTTCGTTAGTACTATCGCAATTCTTTGCTTTTATTATACCCTTGTTATTCTTTGGTATATTTGCATTGCGTTTATTTAAGATGGAAGAGGGCGAAGTAATAAGCTATAAAACTGTGGCTAAGCAGTATCAAACATTTCCTAAATATGGTATACCCGATTCGCTTATCGGAACACTAATGGGAACTCTTATCGTTATTGCCCTACCGCTAAGATACACCATGGCCGAAGTGGGCTATTTAACAATGGCCTCGATGCTTGCCCGCAGACCTCTTAATTTGGTTTCTGAAAGCATTAGTCAAGTTTACTTT
The DNA here is from genome assembly GCA_029983495.1 of Porphyromonas sp. GTDB lineage: Bacteria > Bacteroidota > Bacteroidia > Bacteroidales > Porphyromonadaceae > Porphyromonas. The sequence goes on along the minus strand of JASBZJ010000044.1, from coordinate 3,915 downwards.
CAGCACTTTAGTTTGAGCCATAACAAAGGTGAGGCCATAAGCCCTGAAGTAAAACATTTTATAATTTGGTGTTATGTGTTAGGTATACCTCTATGTATTTTATTATGGTGGGCAATGCCGTGGCTAGTAACTATTTTTGTAGGCGAAAAATGGTTACCAGCAGCTAGTATTATACGTGCGATGCTACCAGCATTAATACCCTCGTTTGCCACTGCTGTATTAAATGTTATTCCCGATATACTACAAAAGCAACGAATTAACATGTGGGCCAATGTGGTTATTCTTATTATATACCTGTTGGCTATAGTAATAGGGTTTGAGTTATTCGATTGGGATAACTTTATTCTATTCTTTTATGGGGCAAATTTTGTAACAAGCAATGGGTATTTGTACTTTCTGTACCGAATGAGCAAATGGCAATAGTTCAAACAAAACTGAAAAGGGTAAACAAGCTGTAAGGTAATAAACTTTTGCCATCGAAAAAACTATCAACTAAATTTGTATCTTTGCATGGATGCCAACGAGAACCTAGTAAGGGATATAAGCGACCATATTGCTTTTACTCGTTATAATAGTAGCTCGCTGGGCAACAGAACTAAACTAGTGTAACTTTTTCCTTAAGAGGCTACCCCCTTAAGGAAGTAAAACAAAGAATTCGAAACGCAATGATTATTGGTGTACCCAAAGAGATTATGCACGGAGAAGCCCGCGTAGCAGCGAGCCCCGAAGCTGTAGCCAAATATGTTGCCGATGGCTTTACAGTACTTGTAGAAAAAAACGCCGGCGAAGGAGCTAACTACCACGATGAAGACTACCAAAAAGCTGGTGCTGAACTTATCGCTAACCCTAAAGAGATTTACGCAAAGAGCGATGTAATTATTAAGGTTAAAGAACCCCTATTCAACGAAGCCTTGAATGTGCACGAAATAGAAATGATGCACAAGGGGCAATACCTTATAACCTTTATTCACCCAGCTTCACCTGTAAACCATAAAATGGTGCAAATGATGGCCAAGCAGGGGGTTATTGGTCTAACCCTCGATGGTGTACCTCGTATATCGCGAGCCCAGAACCTTGATGCCCTAACCTCGATGAGCACATGCGCTGGTTATAAAGGAATACTTATGGCAGCTAGTGACCTTGCAACCTTTATGCCACAAATGTTTACTGCAGTAGGCGTAATAAACCCCGCAAAAGTACTTGTATTAGGTGTTGGTGTTGCGGGGTTGCAAGCATTAGCAACGGCAAAGCGATTAGGGGCTATAACCTATGCTGCCGACATACGCCCCGCGGCTGCCGAACAAGCAACTAGTTTAGGTGCTAAACTAGTTGATACCACTGTTCCCAGCGAATTAGCGATTGCCGAAGGTGGATATGCTAAGCACTTGCCTGAAGAATGGTTAAAGAAGGAACGCGAAGCTTTACGCGAAACCATTAAAGAAATGGATATAGTGTTCTGCAGTGCATTGGTACCAGGTAAAATTGCGCCTATCCTTATAACCGAAGACATGGTAAAGGAAATGAAACGTGGCAGTGTTATTGTGGACATATCGATCGACCAAGGTGGTAACTGCGAAATAACTCCTCCTGGTGAGCGTGAAGTAAAACATGGTGTAGTGCTCGAAGGTATTAAAAACATCCCAGGGTTATTACCACAGAGTTCTACTTGGATGTTCTCGCAGAATATGTACAATTTGGTAAAATACCTTGTTAAGGATGGCCAGATAAACCTCGACATGAACGATGAAATCTGTAAAAAGATTCTTGTTACTCGCGATGGTGAAATTGTACACGAAGGAACACTCGAAGCAATGAAGCTTGCCTAACAAAAAAAGTCCATAATAGAGATTCGATATTTAGCTACGCTTAAACCAATGGAAAACATTGTTCTTTTCTTTGTTGGGGTTAGGCGTAGCTTTATATTTACCTCTTGCTATTTTATTTTAACCCCATAAAATTTGTAACAAGTAAAGCTATTTCCCTATGCATCCACTCATTCTTATAGCAGTCTTTATAGTTGCCACACTTGTTGGGTACTTTATTATAAGTAAAGTGCCAGCACTATTACATACCCCACTCATGTCAGGGATGAACGCCCTTAGTGGTATTACCATAATTGGAGCCCTCACATCAGCTGGCATTGCTTACCTAAATAGCGATAGCGTATGGGGGCAAGTATTTGCAGCCATAGCCATTATTCTTGCAATGATTAATGTTGTTGGTGGTTTTGGAGTAACGCATCGTATGCTTCGTATGTTTAAAGCAAATAACCATAAACCTAAAGGCGTTTGATTGATTTCTATATGAATACATCTGTTATAGTTAGCCTTATATTGGCAATAATTGTTGTGGCTGGCATAGCTATGATGAGTAAACCACAAACTGCAAAGCGTGGTAACTTACTTAGTGCATTAGCAATGTTAGCAGGCATAATATTCACACTCGTTAGCGAAAAGCTAAATGGTACAGCTATTGCTTCGGCATGGGTAATTTATCCTTCGTTAGTTATAGGTGCTCTATTGGGAGGTCTTTTGGCTATGCGTGTTCGCATGATTCAAATGCCCCAAATGGTTGCTCTCCTAAATGGCTTAGGTGGCGGAGCCTCGGCTTTAGTTGGAATTCTTTCTGTTTCATCGATAGGTAATAATGTCGTTGATGCACAATACGCAACATTCTACACGTTTACTGGTTATTTAGCTATTGCAATTGGTGTTATTACACTGGTTGGTAGCCTTGTAGCCGCAGGCAAACTTCATCGTATTATTAGCCAAAAACCACAAGTTTGGCAAGCACATTCGTTGGTTACGGTGCTTTCGTTGCTAATAGTGCTTTGCTTTATTATTTTAGGTTGCGTACCTGGTGCAAACGCAGTAATGACCTTTTCAATGGTTACTGGGGTAATTCTTTTTTCGGCAATTTTTGGACTATACTTTTCAATTCGTGTTGGCGGAGCCGATATGCCAATAACCATTTCTTTACTGAACTCATTGAGTGGTGTGGCAGGAGCAATTGCAGGCATGGCCATAGGCAACGTATTATTAGTAGCAGTCGGAGGAATTGTTGGAGCCTCGGGCTTGTTGCTCACCCAAATTATGTGTAAGGCAATGAACCGAAGTCTTGTTTCGATCCTTTTTGCCCGATCGGCAAAACCTAGTAAATATTCCCATCAGCCGTCAGTGTCTACAAGTAATAGCATTCAAACAAAAAAAACACTTGAAACCTCGGTAAATTCTACTCCAAAATCGCAACAAAAAGATAAGAATCCCGAAGAAGTACTTGCAAGTGCAAAACGAGTTATTATAGTACCTGGCTATGGTATGGCTCTTGCTCAAGCACAACACCAAGTAAAACAACTTGCCGATTTACTTACTTCTCGTGGTACAGAAGTGCGCTTTGCCATTCACCCTGTAGCGGGGCGTATGCCAGGGCATATGAATGTTTTACTTGCTGAAGCAAACGTTAGTTACGATGATCTCTTCCAAATGGAGGATATAAACGACGACTTTGCACAAGTGGATGCCGTGGTTGTAGTTGGAGCCAACGATGTACTAAACCCTGCGGCACGCGATGCCGAGGGAACTCCCATATATGGAATGCCTGTACTGAACGTTGACCAAGCTCCTTACGTTATTATTTGCAACTACGACCTTAAGCCAGGTTATGCAGGAGTCGAAAACCCACTTTACAGTCGTCAGAATAATGTGGCTTTAATGTTGGGTGATGCTAAAGAAAGCTTGGGAAAGCTAGTTGATCAGATTAATAAAAGTTGGGACAAGCAACCCACAGAACAACCCTGTCGGTGTGCTGAACCAACGTTAATTGACAAAAATCCCGCTGAAAAGCTCGCCATTGCGAAAAAGGTTATTATAGTACCTGGCTATGGTATGGCTCTTGCTCAAGCACAACACCAAGTAA
>JASBZJ010000043.1 GCA_029983495.1 Porphyromonas sp. | reverse complement strand
CTATTCTTATGCTACTTGGTGCTTCGTTAGGCTGTGTGGCGGGAATAACAGTAACAGGTACCCGGTTTGTTTCGGTAAAAACCAATAGCAACTTCCGTATAGAGGCTATATTAGTAGTTCCATCAGCTAGCTATGAATTGGTTATTGAAGCTATGCCGGGCGAAACCCTTAGTCGGTATCGTACACAAGCAAGCCAAAGTGAGCCTGTTCCTAATGCTATATACGATGGAAAGGCATGGCATATTGCTAATGCTGAACTCGATTATGGTTACATCCTACAAAAAAGTAATGGGTTACCCGAGTATTACTGGGTTACTAATTACAATTCGTTGCCGTTGCCGAATGGAGAACTTATAGTTACTGAAAGCCCCGAGAACCCATGCGAGCGGATAATTCTAAAAGCTACGGAGCCATTTTCCACTTGGCGGTTTAATGCTCCTGACGGAACTGTGGCACTCATTGAGCGGAATCTATTGGTCCGTTACAACGATTTTGTTTTTGATGAGGAAAAGTTTTCGTTCAAACTAGTTGAACGAACCGAGCCTATTCCTATTAAGGATGGTAGTTTGTATTTACTGGCATCGCTTGCCGATACTCAATACACGGTTATAGGAGATCAGTATACTCAACTCCTCTCTGAAAATGTTAGCCCTTTGCAAAGTGCATTATACCAAACAAAACGATTAGAAGTACATACGCAAGTAACTACCGAGCGACGCCCCAATAAACCGGTCCAAAATGAAGAGGAAAATAGGGGAAGTGACGATAATATATTATCAGGCGAACAATCAGCTCCTCTTAAGGTATTGTTGCATGCCGAAGCTAATGAACCTGCAGCATCACGCTATTTTTGGAAAATATTGCCTGCGGCAACAGCAAATAACGATGTGGCACCAAGTTTTGTTTTTTCGGGTAAGCAAACCGAGTATACTTTCGAAACTGCTGGTACCTATACTATAATCGTTCAGGTTTCGGCACGAAATTCCGATTGCCAAATTACTAGCGAAGAGCTACACCTTGCAATAAGTGCTTCAAGTCTACAAGTCCCTAATGTTTTTAGTCCTAATGCTTCGCCAGGGATCAACGATGTTTTCCGTGTTGCACATCATTCCATTGTTGCCTTTAAAGGGGTAATTTTTAATGAATGGGGAAACAAACTTTTCGAATGGAACGACCCGAACGAAGGTTGGGATGGCAAATTCCACGGAAAATATGTTTCTACGGGGGTATATTATTATGTAATACAAGCCAAAGGTGCCGATGGAAAACAGTATTTCCTAAAGGGGTCAATTAGCGTATTAGGTAGCGATAACCAAGGTGAGCAAAACAACACTGTAACACAATAACACTATTTTTTTGCGGAATTGAGGGTACATTAACGAAGAAAACCAACGGGAGCTTTGCTAATGTGCCCTTTTTATGTTCGTTTGTATTCCACTAATCCTGTTGCGGAATTGTATGGTTATTATATCCTCCTCTGTTGAAAATCACCATTAGTTTTATCAGTATTACAGAGGTAACGTTTTTTTTGGGGGGGCTAAGCGTGTATTATCTTTTCCCTTTCATTAATCTCGCTGAGCAATAATGAGTATGCAATGCAGTTGCATGTAGCGTAGGCTATCTTTGCACTAGAACAGAAAAGAGGTGCTTTTCGCAAAACAAGTACGAATAACGCTATACTAATGTAATATGAGTTGTAATTGTAATAGTCATAACCAAAGTCATCACTGTTGTAGTAGCAGTTGCTCAACAGCGGAACAGCATGCCCATAGCAATATGCACAGCCATCACCACGACCATGAACACAGCCATGGCGATGGGGATGCTAAGAGTGAGCTTATATTTTCGCTGATTACATTTGTGCTACTCGTTATAGGGCTGGTTTTCGAATATGCTATTCAGCCTCATTGGTTCCATGGGGTAGTACGTTCTATTTGGTATATTGTTGCAGTAATCCCTGTGGGTTGGAATATTGCTCGAGAAGCCTTCGTATTAATCTTTGGTCATGCCGATGTTTTTAACGAGATAGTTTTGATGCTCGTTGCAACAATTGGGGCGATGGCTATTGGAGAATACCCCGAAGCGGTAATGCTTTTGTTGCTTTATACCATTGGAGAATACCTTGAACACCGAGCTAATAGTCGTGCGCGAAAAAGCATTGCCTCACTAATTGATACTCGACCAGAACAAGTTACCCGTTTAGTGGGCAATACGAAGGAACTTGTTGCCCCTTCGGTTTGTATTCCCGGCGACAAGTTGCTTATTCTTCCCGGCGAACGAGTTGCTTTAGATGGCACGTTACTTTCGTTAAGTGGAACGTTGAATATGGCAGCATTAACAGGCGAAAGTATGCCTGTTGAACTTTATGAAGGTAGCGAAGTAAAAGCGGGTGCTATTGTGGTAAGTTCGCCTATACAAATCGAAGTTGCCAAACCTTTTGGCGAAAGCACATTGGCTCGTATTTTACAATTAGTAGACAATGCAAGCGAAAACAAACCTAAAACCGAACGTTTTATTCGTAGGTTTGCACGAGTGTACACCCCCATTGTATTTGCTTTGGCTGTACTGGTTGTTCTTATTCCATTTGTTATTTCACTATTCAGCAGTTCATACGTTTTTAATTTTTCGAACTCGTTTTATAAAGCCTTAGTATTCCTAGTTACATCCTGCCCTTGTGCCTTAATTATAGGTATTCCTCTAAGTTACTATAGTGGTATAGGTGCGGCTTCGAAGCATGGACTAATATTTAAAGGTGCTCGGTTTTTAGAACTCTTGCCCCAGATAAGAACGTTTATTTTCGATAAAACGGGAACACTAACAAAGGGGATGTTTAAGGTAACGAATGAACTGTGCTTAATCAACGAAAGCGATGTTCATGAAGTTCAGCGTGTTGTTTTAACCCTCGAGGAACAAAGCACACACCCTGTTGCAGAAGCTATTTGCGACTATTTAATAGCCAAGGGTACTACCCCTCTATCCGATATTAACCTGCATATGGAGGAATTACCTGGTATGGGTATGCGATATTCCCAAGACGATACAGTAATACTTGTTGGAAACCCCAAGTTGATGGCTAGCCATGGTGTGTCTATAAATAATGAGGAAATCTCTAATGCTGGAGAAACCGTTATTTATGTTGCTCAAAATGGTAGGCTCGTAATGTGCTTTAAGTTATCCGATGAAGTAAAACCTTCTTCGCACCGAGCTATAGAACAGCTTAAAAAGAGTGGCTATTTTAGTGCTATGTTAAGTGGCGATAATTCGCAAACTGTTGAGGCGGTTGCAAAACTGTTGAGCATTGATGAAGCTTGGGGAAACCTTATGCCTGAGGATAAAATTACGCATATGAAACGGCTCCGTCAACAGGGAGCAATTGCTTTTGTGGGGGATGGTATTAACGATGCTCCAGTTATGGCTGTAAGCGATTTGTCATTTGCTATGGGAGGTGTAGGAAGCGATGCTGCTATCGAAGCTGCCGATGTAATTATACAATCCGACGATCCTTATAAAACAGTTGAAGCCGTTGAAATTGCTCGCAAAACCCATCGTATTGTTGTAAGTAACATCATTCTTATTCTTTTTGTGAAGCTTTTGGTAATGCTATTGGCCTTATTGGGAGTTGGTACATTAATTATGGCTATATTAGCCGATGTAGGCGTAACGCTTTTAGCTATACTTAATGCCTTAAGATTGTTGCGCTATAAAGTGAAGTGATTAAACCTTAGCCAGTTATGCCAAAGCTTACCTCATCGGAATTAGAAGCTCTCCTCATGAAAAACGGAGCTCGTTTAACCGAAAACCGTGCTTTAGTTTATAGTACTTTGGCTAAAGCCGATGCGGCATTGTCGTTGAACGATATCGAACTCCTGCTTGAGGATATCGATAAGAGTACAATCTTTAGGAGCTTGCAACTTTTTCAGGAAGTAGGAGCTCTGCATCGTATTGATGATGGAACCGGTATTTATAAATATGCACTAAGCAAGCAGGATGGACAAGATATTAATGCTACTCACGCACACTTTTTTTGTTTAAAATGCGAGCGAACATATTGTATTGAAGGTATTGCTTTCCCCATGAAACTAATTCTTCCTGATGGGTATACTTCACAAAGTATCAATTTGGTTATTCGTGGCGTTTGTGCTAACTGCCGAAAAATCAAGTAGAGTGCATGTTTAATGCACTCTGGTTTTACAGAGGGTGATGTTCTCCTTTATTGAGTAGCCTCTGGTGGTGTTGTGTAATTAAGCCAATGGCTCTTTTGGTTTGTTTTATTCCTTCTTCCTTTTACATTAACCTAAAAGCACTGTTTTGTTCGGAACAATCAATCTTTTTTTTGTGTCTTAAAAAGAGGCCTTCATGAAAAATATTACGCTTCTTGAATCCCAATGGTATATATCCCTCCTCATAGCCACTACGCGCTAGTTACGCTTGATTTCAGAAACTGGCAAAAAATAAAAAGTAGAGGAGTGTTTGATATTTCGAAAGTTTGTTGTACCTTTGTACTCGCATTCGAACGAAGTAGGGATGCAGATTGGTATGGCCCTTTCGTCTATCGGTTAGGACGCGAGGTTTTCATCCTCGAAAGAGGGGTTCGATTCCCCTAGGGGCTACCAAGCGGCTTCGCTTTTTGCTGGTCAAGGTTTCTTGCAGTGGCGGAGTCGTGTTTTGTGAAGATAAATAGAGAATCGTAGAAAAACGAACTATAATGATTAATAAGAAAAACTCTGTAGCAAAGAGAATTCGTCAGACCTCGAGCCGTCGCTTGCACAACCGTTATTATGGTCGTACAACACGTAGTCGTGTAAAATTGCTCCGTTCGATGGAAAGTTTTGATGAGGCAAGTAAGGCTCTTCCTACGGTTACGGCTATGCTCGATAAGCTCGCTAAGAGGGGTATTATTCATAAGAAAAAAGCTTCGAACCTTAAGAGTAAATTGGCAAAGCATGTAAATTCGCTTCGCCCCCAAGCTTAAGCGTTTGCTTGGTGTTAGTGCGCTGATAGGCGTGCTACCTTAACGAAACGAGTTGTCAAAACCAGGGCTTTGGCGACTAATAACTTCTGGATACAAAGTGTGTATCCGATTGGCCCTTTCGTCTATCGGTTAGGACGCGAGGTTTTCATCCTCGAAAGAGGGGTTCGATTCCCCTAGGGGCTACTGATCGTTGTTTTCATAATTAGTATAGTTGGAGGCACATATTGTGTTGCACGAGTTGCGACATGATATGTGTCCTTTTTTTATTCTAATATTTGCTAGCAACTATTGGTAACGGATATTCAACCTCTCAACGTTTCATTATAGAGGTCTCTCAAATAGGGGATTTTATTATCTTTGTAGGGCAGGGTAGTATGCAAGGCGTGTTATAACTACCTTATGATAGTAAAACTGTAAATGATTTTAGAACTAACAGAAAGGAATCCTACAATATGAAAAAGAAGCTTTTTGTACTAATCGGTCTTTTTGCGTTATTAGGCGTAGTTTCGTTTGGTGTTGCTTATGCACAAGCACAGAAGGATAAGGGTAACAATAAGATACAAGTTGCCGAAACGGAGTACGATTTCGGGGAAATAATGGAAGCTGATGGCCCCGTTAGCCATACTTTTACTGTAAAAAACGTGGGTAACACACCGCTTGTAATTACCCGAGTAAATGCATCTTGTGGTTGTACAAAGCCTGAATACTCGAGTGAGCCTATTGCTGCTGGAGCATCATCAACTATAAAAGTTACATATAACCCGGCTGGTCGTCCAGGTCAGTTTGTAAAAACCATTGCTATCTACAGCAATGGAATGGACGGTGCGCTTACGGTTCGTATTAAAGGTGTGGTGAAGTAACTTACAAGCAACCCATGCAATTTGGAAATACTCGTGCCATAGCAGTAGCTTTTATGCTTTTAGCTATGGCATTGTTTTTTTGTAGTGCGCCTAAACTATGTGCACAAAGTAATGCCCCTAAAACGGTGTTCAAGGAAGTGAAGCACAACTTTGGTATAATTGCTGAGGATGGTGGTTCCGTTAAACACGATTTTGTTTTTACAAATAAAGGTAATTCCCCTCTTATTGTAATGCGGGTTACTTCCGATTGTGGTTGTACAACGCCACGAGTAACCCAGTCGGCAATTGAAGCGGGGCAAGACGGTGTATTAACGGTAGAATACGACCCCCAAGGTAGGCCTGGCGCCTTTATGAAAAAAGTTCGTGTGTATACCAATGCTGAGGTAGAACCTTTGATAATTGAAATATCGGGTAATGTAGCAACACGTGGGGGAGCTGAAAAAGGCGAGTTTATTTCGTTGATTGGCGAACTTCAGGTAAGTACAAAACACCTCGTTTTTCCAACGGCTTCGCAACAGCGAGCTAGTAATGTTCGTTTGGTAGTGAATAATAATTACAAGCATCCCATTGATTTGGAGCTAACATCGCAGAGTGGCTTATTTACCATGTCGAAGAAAGTCCTTTCTTTGGGTGTTAGTGAACCTAGCGAAGTGATATTCACATCCAATATTGCCGATACGGTAAAACCAGGTATTTATACAACCCCTGTAATTGTACAGCTTCGTGATGGTAATAGAACTAAGCCTTTGCGAGATACAATTTTAGTAAAGTTACCCATTGCTCCCCAACTAGATTACGATACATATGATTCTGTGCCTAAAGCGCAGTTTGAAACTTATATCGATTTGGGTAAAGCTCAACAACAAGCAACTTTTGGAAGTAGTATTTCGATAAAGAATGTGGGGGCAGCACCGCTTGAATTATTTGATGTGTACTGCAATAACCCCTATGTAAGTTTTGCTATTCAAAACAACAAGGCTAAAGCGGGTGAGGATATTGTAATACGCTATAAAATAGATTTAGCTACCTTACGGAATAAGGGTGATAACCTTAACGAAAATGTTGAGCTTATGATGAATGACCCTCATGCCCCTTACCGTATTGTTCGTTTGGTATTGGAAATAAGATAGGCTATAGTTTTAACTCCTCAAATTTGGCAGATTGAAAAATTGTTGTATCTTTGCACCACGTTTCAGTAGAAAGCGTTCTACGATGAACAGAAGAACAGGTTTGGCGAGATAGCTCAGCTGGTTAGAGCGCAGGATTCATAATCCTGAGGTCGTGGGATCGTGCCCCACTCTCGCTACGCTTTTTTGTACATTTTGTTTGATTTGTCAAACCGCTTCATAGGTATTTAAGTCCCTATGAGGCGGTTTCTTTTTCCGGTATATATTTTCTACTGAGTTCAGAAAGCCTTATCTTTGTAGTGGTTTTGTGTAATGGGAGCATTTGCTGGTTGCATATAGAAGTTGCAACTACAGCATGGCAGAACCTTTTTAGTAATGCCGATACAACTAGCTTACCTATGTCGTTGAGCTAATGGCTGGTTTTGTTATGTCGCTCCCTTTTTTCAAAAAAACTCTTGTAATGGCAACACCAGTTACGACACTTGTAAAGGATACTGCATGGTATGGTCTATCAACTATTGTTGGGCGTTTGCTCAATTGGTTGCTTGTGCCTTTTTATGTCAGGGTGCTTCAAACAACAGGCGAATATGGTATTGTTACCAATCTTTACGCTTGGACTGCTCTTTTACTTGTTGTTCTTACTTATGGTATGGAAACGGGTTTTTTTCGTTTTGCCAATCAAAGTAATAATCCTAAGCAAGTTTATCGCACAGCCTTACATTCTTTAGCAACAACTAGTTTGTTGTTTGCCTTACTTGTAACGGTTTTTGCAAAACCTATAAGTGTTTTGTTGTTGGGTAATTCAATGCCAGGCGTGGTAATTATGATGGCTTTTATAATTGCCAGTGATGCTTTTATGGCTATTCCCTATGCTTACCTTCGATTAAAAAAGCGAGCTGCACGCTTTGCTACCATAAAGTTGGTGTTTGTAGCCGTAAATATCGGGTTTAATTTGTTCTTTTTGCTACTATGCCCATACTTGTATTCGATTAACCCCTCGATTGTAACGTGGTGTTATCGTCCTAGTTTAGGTGTTGAATATATTTTTCTCAGTAATTTGCTGGCGAATGCTGTAACCTTACTTTTGTTATTCCCTGCAATTTCCGAGGCTCGTGGTACAACAAGTTCATTTAAGCTACTTAGGGATATGCTAGCCTATTCTATTCCTCTGGTTGTGCTAGGTATAGCGGGGATATTTAACCAAATGGCCGATAAAATACTTTTCCCCTTTTTATATACTTCGCGCGAGGTTGCTATGAGCGAGTTGGGGATTTATGGTGCATGCTTTAAAATAGCTGTTATAATGGTTCTTTTCACCCAAGCTTTTCGGTATGCATTTGAACCTTTCTTTTTTGAAAAGAGCCATAACGATAACGACGAGGTACAAAAGAGACGGAACCTAGCATTAGTAACAAACTACTTTTGGCTATTTATGCTTATGGTATTCCTTGCTGTTATGGCAGGGCTAGATATACTAAAGCATTTTGTTGTACCCGAATATTACCGAGGTCTTGCTATTGTTCCGTGGGTTATGTGGGGCGAAATGATGATGGGGATTGCACTTAACCTCTCTACATGGTATAAACTTACCAATCATACAGGCTTAGGCGCAATTATATCGGCAATAGGGTGTTTTGTTGGTGTAATACTAATTGTGTTAGGTGTTCCGCGTTTTGGATTTATGGCTTGTGCTTGGGCTATAGCCATTAGTAATACGTTAATAGTAGTAATAAGTTACTTTTTGGGACAAAAGCATTACCCTATACCTTATAATTTACGCAATGCGTTTATGTACCTTGTATTGGCTACTTGTTGCTATATGGTAATATACTTTTCGAATATGTATGCCCTGCCCCTCAAAGGGTGGCATTGGGTAATAAATATTATTGCTGTAGTGGCTTTTGTAGTATTAGCCCTTTTGCATGAAAAACCTTTGCGTAACGTTTTAAAGAGAGTAATACATAAATTTAGTAGTTAAGAAAATGCCTAATAACGAACGACCCTTATATAAATCAACTGACGATGATCTTGATTTAGTCGATGACCCCATTGTTAGTTCTGAAAACGAGGTAAAGGATACCCGTTCGGAACGTCTTAAGGAGTGGAAAAGCTTTTTCCAAAATCTGTTCGACTTCAGACCCGATAAGGAAAACGACCTCGATATTCTTGCTGGTGTAAAGCAGGATTCTGATATGGTAGGTACTCGCCTTTGGGTACTAATTTGTGCTATTTTAGTCGCTTCGTTGGGCTTAAATACAAATAGTACTGCTGTTATTATTGGAGCGATGTGTATATCCCCACTAATGGGACCAATAATAGGGTTTGGTACGGCACTCGGTACCTACGATTTTGAACTTTTGAAGCGTTCGTTACGTAACCTCGCACTTACAACTTTATTTAGCATACTTACGGCAACAATTTACTTCCTTGTTTCCCCCATTAAACACCCAACAGAAGAACTGATTGCGCGTACATACCCTACAGTGTACGATGTTATGATCGCTTTTTTTGGTGGCTTTGCTGGTATGATTGCTGTTTGCACCAAAAGTAAAGGGCAAGTATTACCTGGCGTAGCTATTGCAACGGCACTTATGCCTCCACTTTGTACAGCTGGCTATGGTATTGCAAATGGTATGTTCAGCTATTTTATGGGTTCGTTCTATCTGTTTGTTATAAATTCGGTATTTATTGCTTTGGCCACTTACTTTGCCGTAAAGTTGCTACGCCTTCCCCAAAAAAGTTTTGTAAACCCTGCTCGCGAAAAGCGTGTTCACCGTATTATCGCAGTTATTTCGGTATGTGTACTTGCTCCGAGTTTATATATGGGTATTAAGCTTGTAAAGGAAAGTTTGTTTGAACAACGAGTACACACTTTTGTTAGCGAAGCATTCGACTTTAACGAAACTGTTGTACTACGTAGCGAAGTAACGCAACTAAACGGACAAAAAAAACTGAATGTTATACTTATGGGTAACCCCATTCCGCAAACTACAGTCGATTCGTTACGCAGGCTTATGCCAAAGTTCCATTTGAACAATGTATTGCTTGATGTACGCCAAAACTTCGAGGGGGAAGAATTCGATATTAATGCCCTGCGAACAGGAGTTTTGCAGGACTTGTACCAGCGTAGCGATGAAGTAATTAGTCGCCAGTCGCGAACTATCGATTCACTTACACAAAAACTTAAGCACTATACTTCCTATGGGGCTATGCAACGCGAACTTATTAAGGAAATGAAAATTCTTTTCCCCGAGGTCGACTATGCCTTCTTTGCGTCTACTGCGGCCAGCGATGCCCCCGATTCAACCCTTCAAGTAGTTGTTCAGCACGCACAACGAAAAACTATTCAGCGCAAGGAACTTGGAAAAATGGAATCGTGGTTAAAAGAGCGAACTGGTAGCCCAAAGGTGAAGATTATTCTTGCAGAGTAAGTTTTTCCTATTCCTAGTTTTTTATATTTCATAAGCGTAATTATCATATCACAATAAACCATCATTAGAAGAAAATAGAGTATACTATGAACGTACGACGTATTTTTCTCGCATTGATACTTCTTCCCACTATGCTTTCTACAGCATTTGCCGATAAAGGGATGTGGGTGCTCCAGGAGCTTAATAAACAGAATATCGAGCGAATGCGCGAATTAGGCTTTACTATGCCTATCGACCAACTTTATAACCTTAAAAGCCCTTCGCTAGTAAACTCGGTTGTTATTTTCGGTCGTGGCTGTACAGGGGTTACGGTTTCCGATAAGGGACTAATATTTACTAACCATCACTGCGGTTACGATGCTATTCAAAGCCAAAGTACGGTTGAACACGATTACCTGCAGGATGGGTTTGTTTCGCAAGATTTTAAACAGGAACTTCCTATTCCAGGTCTTACTGTAAAATACTTACGAGATGTTGTTGATGTAACAGATCGGATCGAAAGTATTGCTAAGGGGGCAGCCAATGAAATGGAACGTTTCCGCAGAATTGGTGCCGAAAGCGAAAAAATTGAAGCTGAATATGCAAAAGACGATTTTACCTCAGCCGAAGTTGTTCCTTTTTACGAAGGTAATAAGTACTATGTTGTGGTTTACAATGTTTTTCGCGATGTACGCCTTGTAATGACGCCACCCAGCAGTGTTGGTAAATTCGGTGGAGATACCGATAACTGGATGTGGCCACGCCACACGGGCGACTTTTCTGTTTTCCGTGTTTATGCCGATGCTAACAATAAACCTGCCGAGTATAGCATTAATAACAAGCCATATAAACCTATTTACCATGCTAAAGTTTCGCTTAATGGTTATAAACCTGGCGACTATTCCATGACGATAGGTTTCCCTGGTTCAACCGAGCGTTATCTTACCTCTTGGGCACTTAAGGATAAAATGCAAAAC
>JASBZJ010000042.1 GCA_029983495.1 Porphyromonas sp. | reverse complement strand
CCTGGGGATAAGCTTCATACAGTAGAGAAAATCCGTAAAGTTACATCAGGTTCAACTCCCGAAATCGCTGATTTAATCGATGCTGTGTATAACTCGGTACTTATTAATGGTACCCATAAGGCTTCGTCAATAAAGGTCGCTGAGGCTTCGAAAATAATTGAGAATGCTCAGCGTGATGTAAACATCGCTTTTATGAACGAACTTGCCAAGATATTTAATGTTATGGGTGTTGATACTTATGATGTGATTGAAGCCGCATCGAGTAAATGGAACTTTTTACCTTTCCGACCAGGCTTAGTGGGGGGGCATTGTATAGGAGTTGACCCCTATTACCTCATCGAAAAAGCTCTTGTACATAAGGTTAACCCCCGAATTATGCAGGAAGCCCGAACTCTTAACGATAGTATGGGCGAATATGTTGCCGAACAGGTAGTCAAATTAATGATGAAGAAAGGTATTGAGGTGGCTAATGCCGAATTGTTGTTGCTGGGTTTTTCGTTTAAAGAAAACTGCGCAGATATACGTAATACCAAAGTTGTTGATATAGTGGAGACCTTGAGAAGCTATGGAGTAGCCGTTACTGTTTATGACCCTATTGTAAACCCTGTTGAAGTAAAGCTAGAATATGGAGTAGATGTTCTTTCGAAGCTACCCCAACAACAATACGATGCTATAATACTTGCTGTTGCACATACCCAATTCGAGGGCATAAATTATTGTACACTCCGAAAATCGAGTAGCATACTTTACGACGTAAAGGGGGTGGTTCCCAAACACCTTATCGATGCTAGGTTATGAAAATTAGGAATGCTTTATTACCGATAGAGTAGGTAGGATATAATAGAAGTGCATTGCGTTTAATAGGTCGTAAATAAGTTTTTATATGCAAAAGAGTAATAATCGTTCATTGCTAAAGAACACAATGGCTCTATATTTTAGAATGGGGTTCCTTATGATTATTACCCTTTTCTCTTCTCGAATTGTTCTTCGTGAGCTTGGTGTTGTTGATTATGGCATTTATAATGTAGTAAGTAGTGTGGTTGCTATATTTGCGTTCATTACAACAGCTGTGACAGATACTACCTGTCGCTACCTTTCATTTTACATTGGTCGAGATGATCTAAAGTCAACAATTGATATTTTCCAAATATCTCTTTCTTTGGTACTTGTTGTTGCTGCTGGTGTTTTTTTTCTAGGTGAAGGTTTAGGTTATTGGTTTATTAAAACACAATTGGTTATTCCTGTCGAGAGGCTCAACGTATCTTTATTAGTATTTCATGTTTTACTCCTAGAGGCATCTATTTTTATTTTTCAAATGCCTTTTTCTTCCTTATTGATGGCTTATGATCATATGACCCTATATGCGATAATTGAAGTTCTCTATGCAGTTGTTAAGCTTTGCGCAATATATTCCCTTGCATTTATCCCTGTTGATAGTCTTCTAATGTACGCGCTTTTTTTACTGTTATTACGGATTTTATTATTGTCTGTTTATGTTATTATTTCAGTAAGAAAGATTTCTGCATGTCGTATTGGATTTAATTGGCATTTTGATTCTTGGAAACCGCTACTTCGGTTTTCTTCATGGGAGATGTTTCGTCAGTTCAGCGTTACAATGCGAACACATGGAACTAACTTTTTACTGAATGTGTTTTTTGGACCAGTAATTAATGCTGCTTATGGCATTTCGATTGTTGTTTTAGGTGCTTGCCAGCAACTGTACACGAGTGTTCTAACGGCAGTTAAATTCCACTTTTTTAGAGCCTATGCTAGTAATGATTTTACTAGATTGGTGTACTTGTACACACGATCAATGGTTTTGAGTTTTGCATTATTATTGATAGTATTATTGCCGTTTTTTTTCAATGTGGAATATGTTCTTAATTTATGGCTTGGTAGCCACCCTCCCATGTCGGTCATATTTACACGATATGTGTTAGTACTTACTGTTATAACAAACTTTATGCTTGTGCAACTATATGTTGTTCAAGCAACAGCTAAGATAAAAATACCTTCTATTCTATCTGGTTTAATAGTTTTATTAACAATCCCTATTTCTTATTTTGCATTGAAATATTATTCTGTAGCAAGCTCTGTTTTCGTTATAACTATTTTACTCGCTTCCATCAGTTGTTTGGTATATAGTGTATTTGTTCATAAGTACATTCCAGGGATTACTCGGAAAGTTATTGCTACCAATATACTATTTCCTATATTTAGTTTGTTAGGAATTGCTTTAATACCGATGTTGTTGTTAGAACTGTCTAGTATAACAGGCTTCATAAAGATATTGATTAGTTTGGTTGCGATGTTGCTTATTATTCCTACTACGTGTTATTTTAGTGTTTTAAATAAACTGGAGAGAAAAGCGATTTTGGAAAGGTTTGGTTTATCTCGTTTGTTGTAAGTGTTTTTGAATTTGTTCTATTATTAATATCCTTATGCCTGAATCTAACAGTAATAGTATGAAAGTTGGTATTCTAACGCAGCCTTTAGGGCGTAATTATGGTGGTTTGTTGCAAAATTGGGCACTGCAACATTTGCTAATCTATTCAGGCTATGAACCTATAACTTTGAGTAGGGTCGCAAAACCTTCTTTGTGGAGGCGATTAGTTTCCTATTATTACCATAGGTATGTAAAAAAGGATACTACATTGCCGTTTATGACACATCAGAGGTATTTACAACGATATCAGTTTCTAAACGATTTTATCGCTCGTAATATTATTGTTTCAGATGATATTTATTCCACCGAGGCTTTGGTTGGAGAAATAGACCATTTAAATTTAGGTGCAATAATTGTTGGGAGTGATCAAACATGGCGAAAATCGTATTCTCCTTGTTTAGATGATTACTTTTTGACATTTCTTCCTCCAGAAACTAATGTGAAAAGGATTAGTTATGCGGCATCTTTTGGTTTAGAAAAGCCGGATTTTTCAAAGGATGACTCAATTATGGCTTCCAAAGCATTGATTAATTTCGATAGAGTTGGTGTAAGAGAGCCTTCAGGAGTAAGTATTTGTAGCACTTATGGTGTAAATGCAATATTAGATTTGGATCCTACCTTATTGGTACACCCATCCGAGTATCTTTCTTTGTGTAGTCGAGATATTAAGCATGGTAAATCGTTGTTTGTTTATATGCTGGATATGACTAATGAGAAGTTTCAGTGTGTTCTTTCTTATGCAAGAAAACTGGAGATTCCTAACATAGATTGGTTTTTACAGGAAAATATAAACATGGAATCTTCAGCATGGGAAGATCGGAGAGTTTTAGCTCCAGTAGAAGACTTCATTGCAGGTATAGCTTCTAGCCAATTCGTTATTGCTGATTCTTATCACGCTGCCATTTTCAGTTATATATTTAATAGACCTTTTGTTATAATTCCCAATTCGATACGTGGCGTTTCACGATTTGAAGCACTTGTATCACTTTTTAATATGTCTGTTATGGATAATGGTGATAGCAGGTATTTTTATTGGAATCCAACTGTTGCCCCTTCGGAAGATAAGTGTAGACAGCGTATTGATAACATAAGAAGTGAAGTTCGTACACTTGGCTTTTTATGTGATTATTTGTTTTGTTAGTACTGTAGTATTCTGTAAATATGGAGCTTAGTTTTATTCCGAGCAATGCCTTTTATGAAGTCTATTGGTATTCTGTAGTCTTTGTAGTTTTGTTACTCTCTCTATTATTTGCTTTCAAAAATAATTTCTCCTATTTATCTTTGAATCGCTTTAGCAATGGCGTTTTGGTTTGCTTGGCTATTGTTTGTATTGTACTCATTGGAGGCAGACCAATTGATAAATTATTTGTAGACACTGTAACTTACGCTGGGATGTATGACTCGCTTTCTAGAGGGAATACACTCGCTGTGGGACATGACCAATACTTCTTTTTAGTAATGAAGTTCTTTTCAAAGTATGTGAATGTACATGTTTTCTTTTTGTTTTGTGCAGTATTGTATGTTGTTCCTTTGGTTTACGCATGTCGAAATCTTTTTAGTTATCAATGGGGTGTTGCACTTTTGATGCTCATGTCGTCATTATTCTTTTGGGCCTACGGAGTTAACACTATTCGGGCAGGTATTGCCTCTTCATTTGCTCTATTTGCATTCTCTCAACCGAAACGTCCGTTGCATAAGTGGGGTGCAATTATCATAAGTGTATTATCGCATTTTTCATTTATTCTTCCTATACTAGCATTCTTGTTTTCCAAGAAGTTCTCGAAGCTTAATTTAGTTTTAGTTCTTTGGTTACTATCTATTGTTGTCTCTCTCACTATGCCGTCTATAGTAACAAGTATCCTTGGCGGCATGTCATTTGATAATCGATTGAGTTATTTAACGGCACAGGTTGACCGTACTCTGTTTTCTCGAGTAGGGTTTCGTTGGGATTTCCTTCTTTATAGTACTATGCCAATAGCTTGGGGGTACTACCTAATTAGGTACCGGAATTATCGTGATAAGTTTTTCTTCAGTATCCTACAAACATACCTTATCGCAAATATATTTTGGGTTCTTGTAATTAGGGCTAATTTTTCTGACAGATTTGCGTTTTTAAGTTGGTTTTTAATGCCTATAATATTGGTTTATCCGTTGTTGTCGACCGAGCTTGGCTGTGCTAATCGAGGAAGTTGGATTGCTTCTATGTTACTATTTTTTTCAGGAGTTACTACTATACTAAGTTTTATCTAATTAATTATGTATACACCCCTTTTCACTGTTGTTGTACCAGTATATAATAAAAGTAGGTATTTGGCTCGAACTATAAATTCTGTTTTAACCCAATCGTGCCATGATTTTGAACTTATTCTTGTTGATGATGGGTCTACGGATAGTAGTTTATTGATAGCCCAGTCTTTTGAAGATTCTCGTATACGTGTTTTGTCGAAAAGCAATGGAGGAGTTTCATCTGCTCGTAACTATGGTATTGAACGAGCCATAGGTAAGTATGTTGCATTTTTAGATGCTGATGATCATTGGGCATCGAATCACTTATCATTACTGGCAAAAGCTATTGAAAAATATGGAGGTAAAGCCGACTTTTTTGCGACTAACTTTGTTCGTGTTTTTCCCGATGGTGACGAAATTCCTAATAGAACATCACCTAATGAAGTGGTTATTGTACCCCCAAAAATGTATTTCAAATACTTAAGTGAAGCGTGCTGGGTTCATACTTCCTGTATTTGCGTTTCGAAAAAAGCATTAGTAACTGTTGGCGGGTTTGATCCTCGTTTTTCAATGGGCGAGGATATTCATCTTTGGAATAGACTTGCGAGGAGGTACACGATGGTTTATATCCCTGCAGTAACAAGTTATTACGAAATTGCAACGGAAAACTGTAGCTCGGGGAAGAAAATAAATTATAATCGTGATGCTGCACGTGTTGCTTTGTGTACAGAGTTTATTTCCTGGACTGATTTTAGGATGGCGTTGATAACTTATGCGAAGTACAGAATAAAACGCCTTATTGGGTATATACCACGAGTAAGAAAGTAACAGCGCATCTATTATCATGAAGGTTTTTCGAATTCTTACATCGTCGGGGTCTATTCCTCTTATAAAAGGGCAGATTCAGTATTTGCAACAACAAGGGGTTGAAATGATAATTTGTTCAGGGCAGCCTGGGTTGAGCGATACTGAAGACCCCGTGCTTGAGAGAGCTCGCTATGTTCATATTAAGCATTTAGTGCGTCCGATATCAATAAAGAACGATATGAAAGCTTTATTTGAGCTCATTAGGACTATAAGGTGCGAAAAGCCCGATATCGTTCATGTCAATACTCCTAAGGCGAGTTTATTAGGAATGGTAGCTGCGTGGCTTTGTGGGGTAAAACATCGAGTTTACACAGTTACGGGGCTACGTTTCGAAACGGCTACAGGTTTTTTCAGATGGTTGCTAATAACCATGGAACGTATCACTTGTGCATGTGCCACAAAAGTTATTCCCGAGGGAGACGGAGTTGCAAATACGTTGCGACGAGACCGAATTACGCATAAACCACTTCAAAAACTCCATAATGGTAATATAAATGGCATTGATACCTCGTACTTTAATCCTACCCTTTATTCAGAGGATGAAAAAAAGGAGCTTCGTGATTCTCTTGCTATTAAGGGTGTTGATATCGTATTTACATTTGTTGGGCGCATAGTAAAAAGTAAAGGAATTGAGGATTTGATTCGCATTTATAAGAGGCTAACCGAGCAAATCGAACAACCTATAAAACTTTTATTAGTTGGTGATTTTGAGACGTATTTAGATCCCATTTCCCCAGAGGTAATGGATTATATAAAGCAGTGTACCCATATAAAGTGTGTAGGTTGGCAGAACGATATTCGCCCTTATTTAGCTATATCCGATTTATTTATTTTCCCTAGCTATCGCGAGGGTTTTCCTAATGTGCTATTACAAGCTGCATCCATGAAACTGCCTATTGCAAGCTACAGCGTTAATGGTGCTGACGAAATAATCCAGAATAACATAACAGGCTATATCCTCCCCGTAAAAGATGAACATGCTTTAGAAGATGCAATACGCAACTACCTTGTGTTGAGTGATGCTCAAAGAATTGAAATGGGCTTTACAGCTCGGCGTTTGGTTGAGCAGAAATTCCAAAATATAGATGTGTGGAAAGCTACTTTGGCGATGTATAATGAACAACTTAACAATGACGTAAAATAGGTGGAATATGTATCGATATGTAAAGCGTGTTTTTGATTTGTTCTTTTCAGCTTTGCTATTATTATTACTTTCTCCTTTGCTGTTAGTTATTTATGTATGGCTAACGATTGCAAATAAAGGAGCGGGAGCAATATTTAGTCAACTACGCCCTGGAATGGATGAAAGAATTTTTAAGCTATATAAGTTTAAGAGCATGACGGATGAACGGGATAATAATGGAAACTTATTACCCGATGCAGAACGAATTACACGTGTTGGCAAGTTTATTCGTAAAACTTCACTTGATGAACTCCCTCAGCTCTGGAATGTACTCAAAGGGGATATGTCTTTCGTAGGACCTCGCCCTCTGCTGGTGCAGTACCTCCCTTACTACACAGATGATGAACGACTTCGACACTCTGTGCGTCCCGGTATAACAGGTCTTGCCCAAGTCAACGGCAGAAATAGACTAACGTGGGAGCAGAGATTGGGTCTGGACGTTGAGTATACTAAGAAAGTATCGTTAGGAACTGACCTCTCTATTATACTAAAGACCATAGGTAAAGTTCTGAAATCAAGTGATGTTGTAGTTGTATTAGACCCAAATATAAATGTTCGACTGGATGATTACCGAAAAAGACAGCATTAAAGTAAGGAGATTGTCACTAGAGGATTTGCAGAAGAGGGTTGAGCTTCTAAATAACCCTCTTGTTAACGAGTACTTGAACTGTGATGAAGTATTTACGCTTGATAATACCATTCGGTGGTTCGATACTACTCAGAGAAATACCAATAGGTGTGACTTGGCGATTCTTGTTGACAATAATCCGGTAGGAATGGGGGGGATAGTGAATATCGACTGTAATAGTAGACGTGGTGAGGTCTATCTGTATTTGGATCCGATGGCTCAGGGTCGAGGTATAGCAAGTCATCTGATGGCGGAAATCAAGCGTGTAGCTACCTCTGAATTTAATCTCCAAAAGCTTATTGCATGGACTTACTCAAAGAACTTGCATGCCAATTCTTTTTGGGAGCGAAATGGCTTTGAATTGGAGGGAACCCTAAGACGCCATCAATGGCATAGAGGAGAGATTATGGATAGGAATATTTACGCTTTATTCTTGTAGTGTATGAACGTACTTTTTACATGCGTGGGGAGGCGAAATTACCTCCTGAATTATCTTAGGGAGGTGCTCAAGCCGGGAGATAAGATATTTGCAACAGATATGCAGCGAACCGCTCCAGGTATGGCTGATGCGGACGTGGCAATAGAGGTGCCTTCTATCTATGACGCCGGGTACATAGAGGCTATACTCGGGATCTGCGAAGAGCATCATATTGATGCGATTATCTCTCTCAACGATCTCGAGCTCCCCATCCTTTCTGCTCACAAATCACGGTTTGAAGCGCAGGGAACAAGGGTGTTGATATCCTCTCCGGAAGTAATAGACATCACTTTTGACAAGCTCAGGACTGCAAACTTCCTTAGAGGTATAGGCCTCTTGACCCCCAAAACTTTCACAAAAAAAGAGGAGCTTACCAAAGCTCTTGATGAGGGGGAGATTGACTTCCCTATTGTGGTCAAACCACGCTGGGGAAGTGCTTCTATCGGTATCGAAATGCCAAAGGATTTTGAGGAGTTTGAGCTCACGGACCGTCTCTCTCGCCTGAAACTCAGGCGTACCATTCTCTCTACTGCAAGTGCACAACAAGAAGCGGAGGCACTCCTTTACCAAGAGTTCCTCCCGGGTAAAGAGTATGGCATGGATGTATTGAATGACCTTGAGGGGAACTATGTGGGAACCTTTGTGAGAGAGAAGCTCTCAATGAGAGCCGGGGAGACAGACAAGGCGATGTCGGTAATTGCCCCAAGGTTCGAAGTAATAGGAAAGACTATTTCTCAAAACCTGAGACACATCGGCAATCTTGATTGCGATGTGATGGAGAAAGAGGGCAATCTGTATGTCCTCGAGCTGAATGCACGTTTTGGGGGTGGGTATCCCTTCTCGCATGAAGCGGGAGCGAGAGGCATAGCCTGCTACTACGAGTGGCTCTCCGGGAATAGCGATGTCGGTGAGTATCTGCGTTACAAGCCCGGGCTGTGTTTCGCCAAGTGTGACAGACTCATTTCAGTAGGGTAATAATCAAATAAGAAATCACGAATATGAATATCAGAAAACTGATCTTCTCCTTGATAGATCGACCTAAGGGAAAGAACTCAGTGCTAAATGCGCTTGATGATCTTCTTAAGATACAACAGGATCGTCATTATTATACAGAGAGAAAGCGAGAACTCATTAATAGACTTGAAAATGTTGCGTACTCAATACCTGCGTACAAAGACTTTAATGGATGCTCACTATCAGAATTTCCAGTACTAACCAAATCAACGCTACGCAAAAACTATAATGATTTTCTGAATGCGGATGTTTCCCAAAAGGAGATCGTATGGGTTGCTACGTCCGGGTCTTACGGAGTGCCTTTCAGAATCCCACTTACGAAAGAGAAAAAAGCACATCAGCTAGCTGAGATTATCGCTTCCGGAATCCCAATGGGTTATGATATTGGCGTGAAGCATATGTACATACGTAGTTTTGTTTCAAAGTCTAAATTCAAACAGCTTGTTCAAAATGAGCATTACTTAGGTGCAATGAACCTTGATGCAGAATTCTTGTCACAGGCTCGAGAACTGCTTCGAAAAAAGAAGATTACTCATATTATAGCATTCCCCTCTGCTATTACAGAGGTCGCTCGGTATTGTATAAATAAAGGCGATACTCCTAGTGATTTTAATATTAAAGGAATCACAACTTCATCGGAAAATCTTTCATTTATGCAGAGAAAGATTTTGTACCAGACCTTTGGTTCGCCAATCTGCAGTAGATACTCTACAGAGGAACTAGGAGTAATTGCAAACCAGTATGAGGCTGGAGGTCCTTTTATTGTTAACTCAGGAAATTACATTGTTGAGATACTCGACCTCAATGAAGATAAACCTGTTTCAAATGGCGAGGTAGGTCGAATTGTTATTACAGACCTTTTTTCGTATGCCTTTCCTTTAGTTCGATATGAGATTGGCGATTTAGCAAGTTCTGTTGGTGTTACATACGACTCTTTTGGTCATGTTGCATCATTTTCTTCTTTGTCTGG
This sequence comes from Porphyromonas sp., assembly GCA_029983495.1. Classification (GTDB taxonomy): domain Bacteria; phylum Bacteroidota; class Bacteroidia; order Bacteroidales; family Porphyromonadaceae; genus Porphyromonas. The sequence continues at coordinate 1,657 of JASBZJ010000042.1, read as the reverse complement.
TAGAACGGTTCAAATTTTATACAATACTAGAGGCGGAAAGATGGTTCCTTTGGCGTTTGAAAATATGTTTGAAAAGCATGCTGATATTTTGCAGTTTCAGGTTGTTCAGCAATCTCACAATCAATATGACCTTAACATTGTTACTGTAAATGACTCTTTAACTTTTCGAGACCAGCTACTTTTTGATATGAAGGAGCTGGTTGGGGCTGATGCTATTGTCACAATCAATATTGTTGAGCAACTTCAGAAGCTTCCTAACGGAAAGCGACCGTTTATTATTAATAATTATAAGCCAGAATAAAGCTTTACGATGGAAAAGAAAAGGATATGGCTGTCACTCGCTCAAATGGGCGGTGAAGAACAACGTTTTATAAAGGAAGCATTCGATACCAATTGGGTCGTTCCACTTGGACCGAATGTGACGGGTTTCGAAAAGGATTTGGAAAACTTTTTAGGTGAAGGCAAACGAGTTACGGCACTCAGTGCTGGTACTGCTGCTTTGCATCTAGCTTTGGTTATGCTAGGTATAAAAGCAGGCGATGAGGTTATTTGCCAAAGTTTTACCTTTTCAGCTAGTGCAAACCCTATTGTTTATCAAGGTGCAACTCCAATATTTGTTGATTCCGAAGCAGAAACTTGGAATATGAGTCCAGAGTTTTTATGCGAGGCTATCGAGGATCGCATAAAGCAAACAGGTAAAAAGCCAAAAGCTATTATTCCAGTCCATCTTTATGGTATGCCTGCCCAAATGGATGAGATAATCGAAATTGCCAGTCATTACGAAATCCCTATTGTTGAGGATGCTGCTGAGGCTATAGGTTCGGAATATAAGGGGCGTAAATGTGGCACATTGGGGCTTTATGGAGCATTATCGTTTAATGGCAATAAAATGATAACAACTTCGGGTGGAGGAGCATTGGTTTGTCCGTCAAGCGAAGCAGCACAGCGAGTTGTATTTTTTGCTACACAAGCTCGGGATGTCGCTCCCCATTATCAGCATTCGCATATAGGGTATAATTATCGGCTCAGTAATATTTCAGCCGGTATTGGTAGGGGGCAAATGCTCGTTTTAGAAGAACATATTGCTAGGCGTAGGGCAAACCATGCATTTTATCAAAAAGCCTTTAAGGATATGCCTGGGGTAATGGTTCATAATAATCCTAACGATGTATTCAATAGCAATTTTTGGCTAACGTGTATTGTTATTAATCCGTCGGAAGCTGGTTTTAGTCGTGAGGAGGCTCGGTTGGCTTTAGAAGATGCAAATATCGAAAGTCGTCCGTTGTGGAAACCGATGCACCTGCAACCTGTTTTTGCAGCTTCGCCATATTATGGTAAACATGTTTGCGAAGAACTATTCAACCTTGGGTTATGCCTTCCATCGGGAAGTTCGCTTACTGAGGAAGATCTCGTTCGTGTGATTGACGTTTTTAAATCGTTGCAGAATTTGTAAAAGTGTGAATGTGTAGGGGAGAAAAAGGCTTGTTTGTTAGTCCTTCAGTTGTTCGGTTATACTAGGTGGTCGTTAATTGATGTCGTTCATGTGGGCGGATATTTGAGGTTCGCCATCTGAGGCTCATCCGGAAGAACTAGTTTCCTAACGAGACTGTTGCAAAAGTCAACAGTCTCACAATCTTGCTCGCAAGATTGTCCTGAC